>JAGBSR010000054.1 GCA_017631745.1 Clostridia bacterium
GCCGGTGTGTTGGAATTGGCAGACGAGGCGGACTCAAAATCCGTTGGTAGCGATACCGTGCGGGTTCGACCCCCGCCACCGGCACCAGAAAGAAAGTACTATCTTCAAGGTAGTACTTTTTTGTTTGCTTATGAAACTCAAACGGGGGAGAAGTAGGAGCGGTACAGAGCAACAGTCCGGTGGACTGTTGTGACCGCGAATGACCGAGCACCGCAGTGCGAGAGTCGACCCCGCCACTGGCACTAGACTTTAGTGAAGCACTATCTTAAAGGTAGTGCTTTATTTTTGATTATAATTAATTTTTTTGTGGGGCGTTGCCCCATACCCCACAAACTTTTGAAAAAGTTTGACAAAACTTTACTTATTCTTTTCCGTGCATACAGAAACTTTCTTACAAATTACTTAATTTTAACAAAAAATGGTTTTTTAAGGTTGATTTAGTTAAAGATATTTATTATAATAAACAAGAATGGGTTACTATGTAACCTTCACTAAATAATGCTGACGGAGGCTAGCTCTTTATGGCAAATTCAAAGGATAATGCACCTAAGGTCAATTCTGCACCAAAGGGCAAAAAATCAAATAAGAAAAAGAGAAAAAAGAAGCACCCTGTGCTGTTCACATTTTTCCTGATATTCTTCTGCATATTCGTTGCAGGTATGCTCACTGTGATTACTGTCGGTGAGTCTGTGCTGTCATATGCAGATTCAATAGTCAACGGCGGTATAGCTATCGACCTTGACAACTACAAAAATTCACAGAACCAGACTTCAATTATGTACGGCTACGACAGCGAAAAGAATGTCGTTGAGCTTGCACGACTTCACGGCGAAGAAAACCGTATCTGGGTTGACTATGATGAGATGCCCGAAAATCTTCTCAATGCATTTGTATGCCTTGAAGATAAGCGATTCTATAAACATCCCGGTGTTGACTTTATCCGTACCATCGGCGTTATTGTAATTCCCGACCGTTGGGGCCAGGGCGGTTCAACTATCACTCAGCAGCTTATCAAAAACCTTACCAACGATAACGAAGCGACTTTCAACAGAAAGTTCAACGAAATCCTCAGAGCTCTCAATCTTGAAAAACACTACTCAAAGAAAGAAATTCTTGAAGCGTACCTCAATACAGTTTCACTCGGTGCAGGCTGTTACGGTGTAAAAACTGCCGCTGAAACTTACTTCGGAAAAGATGTAAAAGACCTTACTCTTCTCGAGTGCGCAACTCTTGCAGGTATTACTCAGTCACCCTATAGTAAGAACCCTTATGCAAACTTTGAAGAGTGTATGAAGAGAAAGAATGACTGCCTCTGGTATATGTTTGATGAGGGTAAAATCACTCAGAAGCAGTATGATAAATACACTCAGATTGATACCAAAGTAAAGCCCAAGGGCAGCGGTACTGTAAGCAATAATAACTCAAGTAACAAAAAAAGCGATATACTTTCCTGGTACGAGGAGTATGTAATCGACCAGGTTATCGCTGATTTGCAGAAAGAATATAACTACGACTATCAGGAAGCCTGGAGAAAGGTGTATTACGGCGGTCTTAAGATTTATGCAGCCGTTGACCTCCAGGTGCAGAAGATAGTTGAAGATGCATATGAAAACAGAACTGGCTTCCCCAATGCCCGTGTTGACGGATTTGGTCAGCTTCCCGACTCATCAATGGTGGTTATGGACTATCAGGGCAGAATAGTTGCTTTGGTGGGCGGTACAGGTGAAAAGACAGCAAATAATGCATATAACAGAGCTGTTGACCAGAGAGCAAAGAGACAGCCGGGTTCATCAATCAAGCCGCTTGCAGTTTATGCTCCTGCAATCGATCAGGGTATTATTACACCCTCTTCGCTCATACACGATAAGGCTCTTGAGAAATACAATGCAGGCAAAGACTGGCCAAGAAACTTCAACGGCGACTACGGTTCAGATGAATATCTGACAGTTGAAGAGGGTCTCGTCCGTTCACTTAACACAATTCCCGTAAGAATTCTTAAAGAACAGCTCGGTACTCCTGCCGCTTTCAGATATTGTAACGAGAGATTCCATCTCAATCTTGGTGAAAAAGATGAGGATCTCAGCCCCCTCGCAGTAGGCGGTACAAACACAGGTGTAACAACCCTTGAAATGGCAGCAGCATTTGCAACTTTCGGCAACGGCGGCAGATATTTCGAGCCCTATAGCTATTATCAGGTAACTGACAGAAACGGCAATGTACTCTTAGACAGATCAAGCACTCAGCCTGAGCAGGCTATCAAGGATTCAACCGCTCAGAGTATGCTCGGTATGCTTACTAAGGCTGTTACTCAGTCGAATGGTACAGGTTACGGCTCAAAAATCAGCCGTTTCCAGACCTTTGCAAAAACAGGTACAACTTCTGATAATAACGATAAGTGGTACTGTGGCGGTACACCTCACTATGTGACTGCTGTGTGGTACGGTTACAATAATCCGTCAAACCTTTATACAGGTTCATCAAACCCCTCTAAGTCAATTTTCTACAGCATCTTCTCAAAGATTCATCAGAATCTTCCCAATAAGACCTTTGATCAGACAGAAACTGCTGTCGACAACTATGTAGCAATGATTCAGGAGTGATAATATGGTTATCCTTAGTGTTGATTACGGCGATATGAGAACAGGTGTTGCTGTATGTGATAAGATGGGCATTCTCGCATCTCCTGTTGGTGTTGTCAAAGGCGATTATGCACCAAAGGTTGCAAAGGAAATAAATCAGATTGCCATAGATAAAAAGGCTGAGCTTATCGTTGTGGGCCTGCCGAAAAATATGGACGGCAGCGAGGGTGACAGAGCTGAAAAGTGCCGCGAATTTGCAAAGCTGATAGAAGAAATCAGCGGCATCAAAACTGTAATGTGCGATGAAAGACTAACCACTGTTGCGGCTCACAGAGCACTCAGTGCAGTTGATGTCAGAGGGCAGAAACGCAAGGATGTTGTTGATGCGGTTTCAGCTGTGATGATTCTTGAAGACTACCTGAGAAAAATGTAAATATGTTTATGAGAGGCGACTTCGGTCGCCTCTTTAAGTTTACCGCGCGGTAACGGTGAGGCGGGGGCTCAGGGTGAAGCGAAGCTTCACACGAGGACGCCGCAGGCGCCCTCTGAAATCACCTCCGGTGATTTCCTGAGCCCCCGTACCCTTTTCATCTCACTTTTCTGAATAACTGCCAAAGACCGAAGATCAGCAGAAATGCACCGAAAAACTTAGTGAGAATATGTGTCGGAATATAATTGAGAATAATGAAGCCTGCAACTGACCCCAAAATTGCAAAAGCAGTCACAGACAAGGTGTTTCGGATTTTAACCATACCGCGCTTTTTATAGGTGATAACACTCAGCAGCGCACAAGGTATAAAGAAAACAAGATTGATGCCCTGAGCCTGCTTTTGCTCAAGTTCGAGAAAATTAACAAGATAAATAATAAGCACTGAGCCTCCGCCAAAACCCATAGACCCGAGAAGACCTGCCAGAAGTGACGAAATAATCATGTATAAATCCACACTGTCACCTCATAAGCATATTAATGCCCGTATATATCATAAATCCTGCGAAGATTTTTTTGAGGATTTTATCGGGGAGTTTTTTCATTATTGCAGTGCCGATGAAGGTGCCGATTATGCCGAAAGGGATATACCCGACGGCATCGCTGATGCTGTAGTAGCCGAGGAAATAATAAACACCTGCACTGATTATACACAGAGGGAGTATTACGGCGATAGCTGATGCCTGAGCCTCTTTTTGTCCGAGACCCTGCCGTTTAAAAAGCGGTACGGCAATGAGTCCGCCACCTGCACCGAAAAGAGAACTTATCAGTCCGACTGTAAATGATAAAAGGTATTTCAGAGGTTTTTTCATTTTCTTTCACCTGATAAATATATTTTAAGTAAAACGGTTGATTTTTGTCGAAAAATATGTATAAAACATTGAATATTCTGCGAAATTCTTTGCTTTTCCTATTGCAAGAGGTAAAAAATAGTGTTATAATTTACTCATATTGAAAAGGAGGAATATACCATGGTTTGTAAGTTTTGCGGAAATACAATTGAGGATAATTCAGAATTTTGCTTCATTTGCGGCAATAAGGCTATAAAGGATGAAATTCCTGCTGAGGAAGTTTTCACACAGCCTAAGCCCGCTGAGGTTCCTGTTGTAACTGCTGAAGCTCCTGCAGCTGATGCTCAGACAGTTTACACACAGAATGCACCTGTATATGCTCAGCATACTCCCATTTTTGCCCAGCAGGTTTATGTTCAGCAGACAGTTGCTCCCAAAAAGGCAAAGAAGGCAGCTAATGGCTCATGCTCAAAGGCTCTTAAAGTTTTTGCAGTAATTTTTGCGGCAACATTCATTCTTCAGTTCATTCCCTGGATCTGGTATAAGAACGCTAAGAAAGCAGGCTTTGAAGAAAAAGCAACAGAAATTCTCAATTCAGTTATGATTGGTCTTTGCATTTTCATGGCTATTATCTGCGGTGTTCTTGTCAAGACATTTATGCTGTAAGATTAAAGAAACCTTTCCCTTCGCTTTTGCGAAGGGATTTTTCTTTTTATATATCTTTTCTCTTTTTTGAAAGAATATTACCTGAAAAACTGGCATAAAAATAAATCAGACAACTTTCAGAAAAGAGGACGAAAATATGACAAGTGAGAATATTTATAATTCCATAGCCTCGAGAACCGGCGGAGATATTTATATCGGTGTGGTCGGACCTGTGAGAACGGGTAAATCGACCTTTATCAAAAGATTTATGGATGTGCTTGTTTTGCCGAATATCAGCGATGAAAGCAAAAAGGAGCGTGCTAAGGATGAGCTGCCCCAATCTTCAAGCGGAAGAACGATAATGACTACTGAGCCAAAGTTTATTCCTGAGGACGCTGCCGAGGTAACAGCCGATGATTCTATGAGATTTCGCGTGCGTCTGATTGACTGTGTGGGCTATATTGTGCCGGGAAGCCTCGGTTACATAGAAAACGATCAGCCGAGAATGGTAAAAACGCCCTGGTTTGAGAAGGAAGTGCCCTTTAATATGGCGGCTGAAATCGGTACCAAAAAAGTAATTGATGAGCACTCGACAATCGGACTCGTTGTTACAACTGACGGTACCATAGGTGACATAGAGCGAAGGGACTATGAACAGGCGGAAGAGAGAGTTATAAACGAGCTTAAGGCAATAAAAAAGCCCTTCGTTGTACTTCTCAACAGTAAAAATCCAGAAAGTGATGAATGCAAAAAGCTGTCACAAGAGCTCTCGAAAAAATATGAAGTGAGCGTAATTGCTGTTAACTGTGTGAAGCTTACAGAGCTGGAAATAAAAAATATACTCGCAAATCTTCTTTATGAATTCCCGATTAAGGAACTCAGACTTAATTTCCCGAAGTGGATTACTCAGCTTGAGAAAGAGCATCCCTTAAGACAAAGCCTGTATTCGGGTATAATCAATTCTGCAGGTAATCTCAGAAAGGTAAAGGATGCAAAATCCTTTGTGTCTGACATTGCTTCGGGCGAAAATATCTGCAATTGTAAAATAGCAGATGCTGACCTTTCCTGCGGCAGTGTAAAGGTTGCACTTGATGTTGAATCAACTCTGTTTTATAAGGTTATGAGTGAAAAAACAGGTCTCGATATCAAAGATGAGCAGCAGCTTATGGCTGAGCTTGTTGCCTTAGCGAAGGCTAAAAAAGACTTTGAGCGTTTCAGACTTGCTCTGGACGAGGTTGAAGCGACAGGATACGGAATTGTGATGCCGACAATGGATGAGCTCAGTCTCGACGACCCCGAAATAATGAAGCAGGGCGGAAAATACGGAGTGCGCCTTAAGGCATCAGCTCCGTCAATCCATATGCTGAAGGCAAACATCACAACAGAGGTCGCGCCTATTGTGGGTACTGAAAGTCAGTCGGAAGAGCTGATAATGTATCTGCTGAAGGAATTTGAGGAAGACCCGTCAAAAATCTGGCAATCAAACATTTTCGGCAAAACCTTAGACAGTCTTGTGAATGAGGGTCTGCACAACAAGCTTTATAAGATGCCGACGGATGCAAGAATGAAGCTGCAGGAGACTCTTGAAAGAGTAATAAACGAGGGTTGCAGCGGGCTTATCTGTATTATACTGTGATCTTTGGCGGTGCTGATGCACCGCTTAAGCTTGTGCTGGCGGTTGGGTTCGGCGGCTCCGCCAAAGACGCCCCAA
>JAGBSR010000055.1 GCA_017631745.1 Clostridia bacterium
CGAGGCCCGCAGGCCGAGAGTCAAGTCCCGTCATCCGCACCAGCACTCAGTAGTTGAAAAACTACTGAGTTGTTTTTTTCTTTATTTAATTTAATGATACGGGACTTGAAGTAGGAGCGGTAGTGAATCGATGTCAGGTGGACATCGAGAGCCGCGAATGACCGAGGCCCGCAGGCCGGGAGTCAAGTCCCGTCATCCGCACCAAACAACAAGCCGTTCACAAAAGTGAGCGGCTTGTTTAATGAAGTCGCTTCGCTGATGAATAATGAATAATTGCCGACGACACCCGTACCCGATTATAAAAATCATAACATCTGTCTTACGGACGCTTAACAAGTTATTTATTGCTATTACAATGTATTTACATAATATTCACAATCAATTGACTTAATTTAGAGTTTTCTGTTTTACAATTATCCCATAATCACATAAGGATATTACGTTTTTTGTATAAACTGCCTGTGTGCAAACTGTTTACAGAGAATCCTCATTATTCTCCATGCAAATATTTCAACCCGAAAAGGCAGCGTTTAATCGTTGCCTTTTTGGCTTTTTATGAAAAATGTTAATATTTTTATGTTATTATTTCTGTAATAATCAAAAGGAGCTTTTGTATATGACTGAGAAAATTATGATTATAGACGATGAGCCCGATATCATCTTTCTGCTTCGCGATTTCTTTTTGCTTAACGATTACGATGTTATTACAGCTGAAAATGCAGAAGAAGCAACAGCAAAATTCAAAGAAAATCCCGACCTTATTCTGCTTGATATAAATATGCCCGGTAAAAACGGACTTGAATTCTGCAAACAGATTCGTGCCATGACACAGTGCCCTATTATTTTTCTTTCTGCAAGAACAAATGAAGATGATATCCTTGCAGGACTCAATGTGGGCGGTGATGATTACATAACCAAACCCTTCCACATCCGCGAGCTTCTCGGCAGAGTACAGGCACACCTTCGCCGTGAAAAGAGGAACAAGGATGATACCAAAAACAACGGACTTAAAATCGACTACGCGGGAATGCACGTAACCTTTAACGGCAACGGTATTTCATTTACCAAAACAGAGTTTGAAATAATCGAATATCTTTCACTGCATCCCGGTCAGGTTTTCAGCAGAGAGAAGATATATGAAAACGTTATCGGTCTGAATTCTGAGGGAGACAATACTGTCATTACAGAGCACATAAGAAGAATACGCAACAAATTTAACGGTGCAGGCTGTGAATCCTATATAGAAACAGTATGGGGGTTGGGTTACAGATGGATAAAATAAAATTCGGCAATCTCAGAGGCAACATAAAAATGAAACCGTCGTTTTTCATATATGTGGTACTGTGCCTGCTGTCGGCCCTTGTGCTTTCAGTTGTTACAGTACATATTGTTGACAAATTTGTTTCAACTGTATCTGTTTTCTATATCGACGGCAATGAGGATATCGACAGAATCAACGAAGACCGTGACGAGGATGTTTATATCGCAGTTGAAATGATAGATGAGGATTTCAATGAAGACAACTCCGATGCAATCCTCTTTTACAGCCGAAACTGGATTGTAATAGCTCTGCTTATTCTCTATTTTATATTGGCTGTATTTATTGCATCGCGGACATTTTTCAAGCGCAAGCTTGATATCCCACTGAGAGAGCTTGAGGATGCAGCTCAGAAGATATCTGAAAAAAATCTCGACTTCGAAATAGAATACTCCGGCAACGACGAAATGGGAAAGCTTTGCGCTTCCTTTGAAACTATGCGCCGTCAGTTGGTACAGACCAATATTGAAATGTGGAATATGATTGATGAACAGAAAAGAGTTCAGCACGTACTCGCCCACGACATCAGAACACCGCTGACTGTTACAAAGGGCTACACCGATATTCTTCTTGACTATGTACCCAAAGGCAAAATCAGTGAGGAAAAAATCTTATTTACAATTGAGTGTATCAACAGAAATATTGTAAGACTCGAAAACTTTGTTAATATGATGAGCGATATGCAAAAGCTTGACCAACTTAAAATTAACAAAGAAGTAACAGATGTCAGAGCAATGTTTGAGACAATGAAAGACAATGCTCAGATTATATGCAAAGATAAAGAGCTGATATTTAACTTCACCACAGACAGCAACATGGCATACACCGACAGCTCGGTAATTGAGCAGATAATCTCAAATCTCATTTCAAATGCAAGCCGCTATGCCAAAGCAAAAGTATATCTCACTTGTAATTACTTCAGCGGACAGTTTATCATTACCGTTTCCGATGACGGCAGGGGCTTCAGCGAAGAGGCTTTGAAATACGCTCTCGAGCCCTACTACACCGAGGAAAGCAAAAATCAAGGGGTACATTACGGCCTGGGTCTTTCCATATGCAAAACCCTGTGCAAAAAGCTCGACGGCGAAATCAGCTGCCGTAACAACGGCGGTGCTGAAGTTACGGTAAAAATATAAGTTCACGGCAGCAGGGAAAAAATCTTTATCCCTGAACTTAAATTTAACAAAAAGGTCAAGCTTTTTTCTTCAGTTATGCTATATTATAATTAACAGCATTCTGAAAGGATTGACAAATATGAAAACAGCATTAAAAATCATCATCGCAATTGCATTGGTTGCAGCTTTGGGTGCAGGTATATATGCCTTTGCATTTATTCAGAGCGGTATAAACTATGATGTTGATACGGTTGAAAGCATCGGCACCTCCGTTGAAATTGTGTCTGAAGACGTCGACAGTGTTACTATAAAAAAGACTGACGGCGGCGACTTCAAGGTTGTAATGTTCTCAGACACACATCTCAACGGCAGTAAGGACACAGACATTATGTGCGTGGAATACATCATCGAAAACATCACAAGAGAAAAGCCCGACCTTGTTATCTTCGGCGGTGACAATATTTCTTCGGCTCTGAGCTATAAAAGAACAACAGAATTCTGTCAGCTTATGGAAAACTTAGGCGTTTATTGGGCTGCGGTATTCGGCAACCACGACGGTGAGGGAGTGCTTACATATACAAAGAAGCAGCTTGCAGAGATATATTCTTCATACGATCACTGTCTTCTCAAGCCCGGTGTTGAAAATATTGACGGCTACGGCAATTACACTGTCAATATTCTCAACGAAGACGACAGCATAAAAGAAGTATTCTTCTTTATGGATTCAGGCGAATATTCAACGGAAAAAGAAAAGGCTCAGTACGAAGCAACAAGCGACAGCACTTATGACGGCGTAAAGGAATCCCAGGTTCAGTGGTACAAGGATAAGCATGATGCTCTCACTGAAGAGTTCGGTGAATTCCAGTCAGTGACAGTTATTCATATTCCGCCCTATCAGTCGGGTCTTACAGAGGAAATGGACTTTATCTACGGCTCAAGAAATGAGAATGTATGCGAAGCAGGCTATGACTCGGGTCTTTTTGATGCACTCAAAGAAAAAAACACCTGTCAGGCTGTTTACTACGGCCACGACCATGTAAACGATTACGGCGTTATGTATAAAGGTATTCTTCTTTCATATATTCAGTCATCAGGCTACAGCTCATACAATATGGGCTCAAGAGATCTTCCCGAAAGCGAGTGGCTTCAGGGCTGCACCATTCTCAGCATCAGAGAAGACGGCACCTTTGAAGCTCACAGACATCTCAACCACGCCGCATAATCAGAATAATATATCACTAAAAGCCATCCCTGCGGATGGCTTTTAGCTTTGGGTGAAAATATTAACAAAATGTCCTTGATTTAAATTTTACTGAGTATATAATATATAGTGAATAATATTTTTTAAGGAGCGGAAAAATTATGAACAAGAAGTACACCATAAAATTCAAATACGGCGCAGAAGTCATCACCTCATCAGAAATCGAAAACGATTTCTACCGTCTTGAAGTTGAAAGCACAGACGACAGATACTCAGTTACTCTTGTGCCCAAGAAAAACTTTGAAATGGTTGATTTCTATGCTGAAATGCCCTTCACATTCAAAAAAGGCGATAAATTCTTCGGTGCAGGCTATCAGTCCTGGACAAAGTCAAAGGAATGGACCGAGGACGAAATTATGCCCGGTACCATCAAGCTTTCAAATATTTCGGAATACACCAAGGATATCGCGAGAAAGACCAGCGACGAATGGATTGTAAAATACTCATACAAGCCCGGTGAGTTCCACAGCCATTGCTATACATATATTATGAGCGGCAGCAATGTTAAGCTCTGGGGTTCACTCAGCGAAAAAACAGGCTACACAATCTTCAAGGTAAAGATGAAGGAAAATAAGTTCTACTTTACAAAAGATCTTCTCGGCAAGGTTGTTTCAGAGCCTCTGAAGATTTTTGATATCGTATACTTCGAGGGCGATTATGAAGAAGTATTCGACAAGTACTTCGGTATGTGGAAAATGCCCGAAACAAGATTCGGTATGATGAGCGGTTACACATCTTGGTACAACTACTTCCAAAACATCACAGAAGATATCATCATCCGCGACCTTAACGGCCTTGACCCCTATAAGGATCAGGTTAACATTTTCCAGATTGACGACGGTTACGAAACCTTCATCGGTGACTGGCTCGATCCCAACCCTGCAAAATTCCCCAAGGGTATGAAATATATCGCAGACGAAATCCACAAGAAGGGCTATAAGGCAGGTATCTGGCTTGCTCCCTTTAACTGTCAGAAGATTTCTCGTATGGCTAAAGAGCATCCCGATTGGCTTATCAAGCACGAAAACGGCAAGCCTATGGTTGGCTGTATCGCATGGGGCGGTGCTTACACATTCGATATATACAATGAAGAAGTAAGAGAATATCTCAGACACGTATTTGATGTTGTACTCAACGAGTGGGGCTATGATATGGTCAAGCTCGACTTCCTTTACAGCCAGTGCATTAAACCTCGTCACGGCAAGAGCCGCGGTGAAATTATGTGCGACGCTATGGAATTCCTTCGTGAGTGTGTAGGCGACAAGCTCTTCCTCGGTTGTGGCGTGCCTATGGGTCCCGCTATGGGTATCTGCGATGCCTGCCGCATCAGCTGTGACGTTGACCTTACATACAAAGGCAAGTTCTACAGCCGTATTCAGGTAAGTAACGAAATGCTCAATGCAAGAAGTGCTATCAACAACTCCATCTTCCGTCGCCATATGAACGGCAGAGTATGGATGAACGACCCCGACGTATTCTTCCTGAGAAAGAACAACCTCAAGTTCACAGACGAACAGAAATATCTTCTCGGTAAAATCAACAACCTCTGCGGTAACGTTCTCTTCGTATCAGATAACGCAGGCGACTACGACAGCGTTGCATCAACTCTTGTCAAGAAATTCTTCAACAAGACCGACGAAAAGATTATCACAGCCGAATATCTCAACAAGTCCGATATCAAGCTTGTAACAGAAAAAGACGGCAAGAGAGAAACCTTCATCTTCAATATCGACAAGGGTGAAATTCTTTCAGACAAGAGCTGGAAAAAATACTTCGTTTAATATTTTCACGGAGATACACCAATGAAAATTTCAGGACTTCAGAAGCTTACATTACTTGATTATCCCGGCAAAATGGCTTGCACCGTTTTCACCTACGGCTGTAATTTCCGCTGTCCCTTCTGCCACAACGCCTTGCTTGTAACAGAAGAAAACAGCGACTGCATCGATGAGGATGAGTTTTTCTCCTTTCTTAAAAAGCGTCAGGGCATACTTGACGGAGTGTGCATAAGCGGCGGCGAGCCCACACTGCAAAAAGATTTACCTGAGTTTATTTCTAAAATCAAGGCTCTCGGGTACTATGTGAAGCTCGACACCAACGGTTCTTCTCCTCTCCTGCTCAAAAAGCTTATTGAAGAAAAGCTCATCGACTATGTTGCAATGGATATAAAAAACTCCCCCGCCAAATATGATATTACCTGCGGTTGCCGAGTTGATATAGATGTCGTAAAGCAAAGCGTTTCTATTATAAAGCAAAGCGATATCGACCA
>JAGBSR010000056.1 GCA_017631745.1 Clostridia bacterium
CGGAACCAAACGGATATCTTCATATCGGGCATGCCAAATCTATTTTGTTAAATTACGGATTGGCACAGAAATACAACGGTAAATTCCACATGCGTTTTGATGACACGAACCCAACAAAAGAAAAGATTGAGTTCGTAGAATCTATCAAGGAAGATATTCAGTGGCTCGGCTATAAATGGGACAAGGTTCTTTATGCATCAAGCTATTTCGATTTCATCTATGAATGTGCTGTCAAGCTCATCGAAATGGGCAAGGCTTATGTCTGTGACCTTACAGCTGATGAAATCAGAGAATACCGCGGTACTCTCACAGAGCCCGGTAAAAACAGCCCCTACAGAGAAAGAAGCATCGAAGAAAACCTTGACCTTTTCAAGAGAATGACAGACGGTGAATTCCCCGACGGTGCAAGAGTGCTTCGTGCAAAGATTGATATGGCATCACCTAACATCAATATGAGAGACCCTGTAATTTACAGAATTGCTCATGTAAGTCACCATCAGACAGGTGACAAGTGGTGTGTTTATCCTATGTACGACTTTGCGCATCCTCTTTCAGATACACGCGAGGGCGTAACTCACTCACTTTGCTCACTTGAATTTGAAAACCACAGACCTCTTTATGATTGGTTCCTTAAGGAGCTTCAGTTTAAAGAGCCCTCACGTCAGATTGAGTTCGCAAGACTCAACCTCAACTATTGCCTTACAAGTAAGCGTAAGTGCTTACAGCTTGTAACTGAGGGCATCGTTGACGGTTGGAATGACCCGAGAATGGTAACAATCAGCGGTATGAGAAGAAGAGGCTACCCTGCAGAAGCAATCAGAGATTTCATCAATCGTGTTGGTGTATCAAAGGCTTACAGTGTTGTTGACTTCGGTCTTCTTGAAGCTTGTGTAAGAGACAACCTTAATGCCAATGCTCCCAGAGCTATGGCGGTACTCAGACCTCTTAAGGTCATCATCGACAACTATCCCGAGGATTTAATCGAAGAAATCGAGCTTCCCATTAATCAGGATAAGCCCGAGCTCGGTACAAGACCAATCCGTTTCTCAAAAGAGATTTATGTTGAAAAAGAAGACTTTATGGTTGAGCCTCCCAAAAAGTATTTCAGACTCTTCCCCGGCAACGAGGTAAGACTCAGAGGTGCATATTTCGTTAAGTGCACAGGCTATGATACAGACGAAAACGGCGAGGTAACAGCAGTACACTGCACATATGACCCTGAAAGCAAGGGCGGCAATTCACCCGACGGCAGAAAGGTTAAGGGTACTCTTCATTGGGTAAGTGCTAAAAACTGCATCGACTTTGAGGCAAGACTTTACGACAGACTCTTCAACAACCCCAATCCCTCAGATGAGTCAAGCGGAAGCTTCAAGGATAATCTCAATCCCGATTCACTCACAATTCTCGAGGACTGTAAGTTAGAAGACGGCGTTGAAAATCTTAAGGTCGGAGACACATTCCAGTTTATGAGACAGGGTTATTTCTGCATTGATACAACTTCAACAGACGACAAGATTGTATTCAACAGAACAGTTGACCTCAAGTCATCATGGAAATAAAAGGAGTATAAAACTATGAAAATTGCTTATCGTATTATTACCCCGCTTCTTGCAATCGGTGCGGTAGTTATGGGGCTTCTGCTCAAGCTCTTCTATTTTGCAATCGGCGGTGCAATAGATGAAATCACATCAATCGTAACACTTGCTGAGCAGTTCGGTGTGCAGACAAAGTATGAATATTCTGCAATTGAGATTATCGAGATGCTTATCAGCACAGACCTCAGCGGTGCAGTGCAGGAGGGTGCAGAAGAAGCAACAAGCTTCCTTACAATAGCAGAGCCTATTATTCCTCACCTTATTGCATTTGTAATCTTCTTCGTGGTGGCACTTGGTCTTTTCCTTGCGACAGGCATTGTAGCTGCAATCAAGGATAACAGAAAGCCCGTAATGATTATGTCCGTTTCAGGTCTTGTAATCTGCTTTGTCTGCATTGTTATTTCAAGACTTGCATTTGATAAGATTATCGGCGGTGAAATCAATCTTTCCGATATAGTCGGTATGTTCTCAGAGAGCACCTGGACACAGCTTTTAGCTGCTGTTGTAACAATCAAGACGGCCACCCTTTCGGCAGGCTTCTATGCGGTATTCGGAATGTACATTCTTGTAATTTTCTGGACAGTGCTTGCAAATATGCTTATCAAGACACCTATCCAGATTGAAAAGAAGCACAGAAGAAAGAAGCCTCTCCCCAGACCTTCAGCTATCTTCAAGAGATAATAAATCAAATTTTAACGGGACGCGGGTAAAGCTCGCGTCTCTTTTATTTTTATTACGCCGAAGCAGTCGGTATTTTATTTGTAGTATTGATTTTTGTTGCGAATAGTGGTAAACTATCCTTGTCACATAAATTTCATATATAATTCTTCTCGTTTGGGGACACTATTGGTAAAAATGTGTCTCTGTTTGCCTATATCCCAAGCGGAGTAAGAGTGAAATTTGTGTGACAACAAATGAGATGCATTTTTTGTGCGTCTCTTTGGGGCGCACTTTTTATTTTGCCTCAGCTTAAAAAGACGGCCCGAATACTTAATTATAGGAGGAAAAAACAATGGCAGACTTTTTAGCAACTCTTATGGCATTCATCACAATTGCTGTGTCGCTGATTTCAGGCGGTGAGCTTGCAGATGAGATTAAAAACAAAGGTGATATCTCAGGCTTTGCTCAGACAGTAAATGTGCAGAAGGAGCTTCCTGAGCTTTATGCCGATGAGAATGGAGATTTCACAGTGCTTCAGTTCAGCGACACCCACTTCACTACGGGCGTAACCTTCTCTGATATGCAGCTTCTGAGCAAAATGAAAAATCTTACAGAAAAATATGATCCCGACCTTGTAGTTGTATCGGGAGATATGATTGATGACGGTAATGACGGCGACTTCAACAAGGCATATGTGCTCAGAACGGTAGCGGATATATTTGAAGAAGCAGGGCAGTATTGGGCGTTTATTCCGGGTAACAACGACGGTGTAAATTACGGTACATCTGCCGATGTGGCTGCATATCTATCACAGTATGAGCATTGTCTTGTTTCAGATGAGCCTGAAATCTCAGGCGGATGCCAGTACAGCATCGACATCATAAGCGACGGAGAAATGACTCATTCGATGCTTTTCATTGATACTATGGATTATGATAACGATGACCCTGACCATATTTACGGCTATGTGCAGGAGGATCAGGTTAAATGGTGTGAGGAAGAGATAAACAATAAGCTGCAGGAAAACAGCGATGTTACAATTAGTGTATTCCTTCACGAAAACACACCTGACTTCTTCCGCGCGGCAAGAGAGGGTAAGGCTTATAAGTTCGGCTATCCCACATTGGGAATAAGAATGGAAAAATATAATATTCCTAAAAATCAGCCTCTTGATGATGTGTTTAATGCAAGCGGATGTGTAGGTCTTCTTTCGATGGGACATAATCATCCTTTATATGACCAGTGCAGCTTCTATAACAATACATATTATCATGTGGCGCCTCAGACGGTGGTTGCAGCTTCAATGATAACCGTTCACACTCAGGAAGATAACATAAAGGATATGTATGATTTCAAGCCGATTTATTGCTGAATAATTATTAAAAGGACACTCCTCACGGGGTGTCCTTTTTACGCGCTTGATGGGCGGGCGTTGCTTTATGCCTGTGTGATAACCTCTCAGTCAAATGCTGTGCATTTGCCAGCTCCCCTGAGAGGGGAGCCTATATAGCCTCTCCTTTCAGGAGAGGTGGCAGACCGCAGGTCTGACGGAGAGGTCAGTACCAAACAAAAAAGGAGACTCACACTGAGTCTCCTTAATCTTTTTTTATTGCCCTCGCCGGGCAGGCATTACTTTTCTTGAAAGAAAAGTAATCAAAAGAACTTCAGTTATTATTTCCCGATGAGTTTCATAATATAGGGCATTGCCTGCTCAAAATGCACACCGTACCACTGAAGCTTGCCGTCTTCCATTGTAAGTCTGATACACTCAGCTGTATACTTAGCGGCAATCTGCACAGCTTCTTTCCAGTCATAGCCGTTCATAAGTACACCTACGCAAGTGCTTGAGAAAATGTCGCCTGTGCCGTGGTAGCTTGATGCAAGCTTATC
>JAGBSR010000057.1 GCA_017631745.1 Clostridia bacterium
CCTGATGAAAAATAAGTTTCCATCAGCTCAGACCAACGCTTTTTCTCATCGTGTGAAACCTTGGCATAGCCATAGCCCGGAAGGTCAACCAGACGGCAAGAGTCAAGCTTGAAAAAATTGATAGTTACGGTTTTACCCGGCATTGAGCTGACTCGTGCAAGAGACTTTCTGTTCATAAGTCTGTTAAGAAGAGAGCTTTTGCCTACATTTGATCTGCCAGAAAAAGCAACCTCAGGCATATCAGAGGGCATAAGCTGTTTAGCAACACCGAAAGATGTTTCAAACTGTGCATTATCAAACTTCATTTCGCTTTCTCCTTCCGTTCTGTACCGGCGGCTGAACTGAGCCTCTCGGTGAAAATGTAACTGTTGATTTTGCTGATACATCAAAAACCTTTTGAGATTTCAGTGCATTGGCAAAAACCTCCTGAGCCGATGTTACGGGAATAAACTGCAGGCTGTTTTTAACCTTATCGTCTATTTCCCACAGATCAGGCATATTTTCCTTGGGTATAATAACTTTCTTGGCACCTGATTTATACGCTGCCATACTCTTTTCTCTAAGACCGCCGATTCTCATAACTCTGCCCGTTAGGCTGATTTCACCTGTCATTGTGACATGTCTGTCAACCTTGAAATTGCCGAGAGCCGAGAGAATTGCTGTAGCCATGGTAACACCTGCAGATGGACCGTCTTTAGGTATAGCACCCTCAGGAGCGTGGATGTGAATATCTTTTTCACTCCAGACCTTACTATCAATGCCGTATTTCTCACCGATGCTTCTTACAAAGCTATGTGCTGTTTTAGCAGATTCCTTCATTACATCGCCGAGAGAGCCCGTAAGCTCAAGCTTACCAGTACCCGGCATAACTGCAACCTCAATTTGTGTTATACATCCGCCTGCCGCAGAATCTGCAAGGCCGTTTACAACACCCACAAGATCTTCATTTTCGATAGTTTCGGGTATATATTTTTCAGGTCCGAGTATTTCTTTAATAAACTCGGGTGTTACACTGATTCTCTTGCTTTCCTGTGTTTCAAGCTTAACAACACACTTGCGAAGAATTGAAGCAATGAGCTGTTCAAGACGGCGCACACCTGCTTCACGGGTGTAACCGTCAATAAGAAATCTTATGGATTTGTCACTGAAACGAACATGAGAGCCTGTAAGCTCATGCATTTTCATCTGTTTTTTAACAAGATGATTTTTAGCGATCGACAATTTTTCTTCGGCAGTGTACCCGGGAAGCTCGATAATCTCCATACGGTCATATAAAGGTGCGGGAATAGCCGAAGCATCGTTTGCAGTTGTGATGAAAAGCACCTTGCTCAGATCAACAGGAAACTCAAGATAGTTATCTCTGAAAGAGTTATTCTGCTCAGGGTCAAGAACTTCAAGCAAAGCCGATGAGGGATCACCCTTATAGCTTGAGCCGAGCTTGTCAATTTCATCAAGTAAAACAATGGGATTCATCGTTTTTGCCTGAGTAAGAGCTGCTATAATTCTGCCGGGCATTGAACCGATATAGGTCTTTCTGTGACCTCTGATTTCAGCCTCGTCACTGACACCTCCCAAAGCAAGTCGGGTGTATTTTCTGCCCATAGTATCAGCCACTGAGCGGACAATTGAGGTTTTGCCGACACCTGGAGGGCCTACAAGGCAGATAATCTGACCCTTGATATTCTGAGTGCGGGCCTTTACAGCAAGCATTTCAATAAATCTCTCTTTAACACTCTTCATACCGAAGTGGTCATCATCAAGCTTTTTCTGAGCCTTGATTAAATCATAATTATCCTCGGTATATTCACCGAAGGGAATACCTAAAGCGATATCAAGATAAACTCTGACAACACTTGCATCAGCACTTCCTGACTGTAATTTTGAAAGCTTGGATGCTTCATAGAGAAGCTTTTCCTTTACCTCGTCACTGCAATCAAGCCTGTTGATTTTTTCTTTATACTTTGCGACCTCTTCAAGAGGCTCCTCCTCTTCGCCGAGCTCAACAGAAATAGCTCTCATTTTTTCGCGAAGATAATATTCCTTCTGATTTTTATCCATCTGAGCTTCGGTACGCTTCTCAATTTCGATTTCATACTGAAGCACATCAAGCTCCTTGCTAAGAAGAAGATTAAGAGTCTCAAGGCGTCTTAAAACATTGAGCTCGTCAAGAATAAGCTGTCTGTCCTCGTATTTTGTGAGCATAACATTTGCAACCTCGTTGCAAAGCTCATCGGGATTTTCTATTGAAAAAATTCTGCTTGTATATTCTGAGGGCTCAGCTTCCGTCATACCGAGGTACTCGGCAAAACGGTCTTTTATGCGTCTTGTACCTGCGTCCAGAAGATTTGCATCTGCATCACCGTAATAAGGCTTAACCTCTTTTACATCGCAGATAAAACAATCCGTGGCATCGATAACCTTTGTAATTACTGCGCGTCTTTCAGCTTCAACAATAACCTTATAGACACCGCTTTCTTTATCTTTTGTTATCTGCTTGATTGTTGCAACTACACCCGTTTTATAAAGGTCGGTAATTTCAGGGTCCTGAATATTGACATCTCTCTGAGTGACGAGGAAAAGCCTCTGATCGTCAAGCATTGCCATATCAACTGCCTTGACAGATTTCGGTCTTGCTACTTCAAAGTGAAATCTCAAAGACGGAAACACCGCTATACCACGCAAAGCGAGAGTGGGAATTGCTTTATATATTAAACTTGCTGACATTAATTGATTCATCCTTTATTTTGTTAATTCTGATTATTATACTACAATCGCTGTTTAAATTCAACTGTGATATTTAAAATATTGAACATTAATTCAATGCTCTCTTCAGAGCCTCATAATTTCTCTTCATAAGAGATACATAGGTTTCACCTGCCTCAAAGTCCTCAGCAGATATTACATGGCAGGAATATAATGTGCCGACAGCAGTATCTGCAGCCTCACTTATAGTAAAAGCTACTGAGCCTTTTGACAAATCCACCTTGAAAACTGTGCTTATATTTTCATTTTTTACAGCATCGATAAGACGAGAAATTGTGGCAGGATTTGCCTCAGTCTGTGCAGAACAGCCCGGAAAGGCCGACTCGTAACCAAGTCCGTATCTTTCAGTGAAATACATAAGCGGAAAACGGTCACCGATGACAATTTTATTTTTTGCAGATGCTGAAATCATACTCACAAACGCAGCATCAAGCTTTCTGAGCTCGGTTAAATATTTTTCAGTAGTCTCGGCGTATACCTGAGCATTTTCATTATCTGTCTGCTGTAATGAAAAAGATATAGCTTCAACAATTTCCACTGCATTCAATGGTGAAGTCCAGACATGCTCATCATATTCACCGTCTTCGTGATGATGCTCTTCTTCACTGTGGTTGTGTTCTTCCTCGTAAAGCTCAACAACATCCATCATTTTAACTGTATTTATAGCCTCATCAAAGGAATCGAGAATACTGTCTACCCAGCTTTCGGATTCACCACCGCCGTAGACAAACAAATCGCACTGCTGAATTTTCATAATATCACCGGGAGTAGGCTCATAAGTGTGGCTTTCTTCACCGGGAGCAAGAAGCATAATCACCTCAGCGTTCTCCCCAGCTATCTGTCTTGCAAAATCATAAGGTGCAAAGCTTGTGGCAACTATTGTAGTTTTATCTTTTTTGTATTCGTAGGTTTCTCCCTGCATCATAGCGAAGATAAAAAACGAAAGTGAAAGCACCGCAGTTACTGCAATGGCAAGGCACTTCAAGGAAATCTTAATGTTTGCGAGCTTAATATGTCTCACAAGTGAGAGTACACCGAGCAAAAAGATGTTTACACATACAACACTTGCACCAGTGGGAGCTTCATATTTAATTGATAAGATGAGACCTGAAAGAAAGCATAAAACAGAGATGACCGATGAAAATGTTACAACTGATCTGAAGCTTTTGCAGAGTCTCATTGACGATACTGTCGGGAAAATTATAAGCGATGAAATAAGCAATGCACCCATCATTTTCATACCGATTACGATAGTTACAGCTGTCAGTGCTGCTATAAGCATATTATAAGCAGATGCTTTTGTACCCGTAGCTTTTGCAAAATTTTCATCAAAGGTAACGGCAAAAATCTCACGGTAGAATATGATAAACAAGCCGATAACACAAAGGCTGAGCACCGAGCTGATTACAACATCGCCCTCACCCATAGTCAGAATACTGCCGAACATATAGTTATAAATATCAACATTCATACCCGTTGTCATAGATGTAACCATAACGCCTACAGCGAGTGCACCTGTTGATATGAGTGCAATAGCAGCATCGCCTTTTATTTTGCCCTTTTCGCTCATACGAAGTAGCAGAAAAGCGGCAACTATCACAATAGGCAGTGCAAAATACAGCGGTGCAACACCTGCTGCGGCACCTATAGCCATAGCACCGAAGCCCACATGGGAAAGTCCGTCGCCGATCATTGAAAAGCGCTTGAGCACAAGGCTTACACCTAAAAGTGCACAGCAAAGAGAAATCAGCACACCGACAATAAGTGCTCTGCTGAGAAATTCCTGAGAAAACAAGAGGCTGATTGCATCAGTCATTATGCTCACCTCCCGAGAAATATTTATAAATATCGCTTTCCAGGTACTCTGCCGTTTCACCGAAAAAGCTGCCTTTATTTTTAAGATGAAGTATATGGGTAGCATTGTTGACAGCGGCAAACAAATCATGTGAAACCATAATTACAGTAATGCCGTATTGCTTATTTATCTTTTTTAAAAGAGCATAAAATTCAGCAGTAACAACAGGGTCAAGTCCTGTTACGGGCTCGTCGAGCAATATCATTTTATCTGCCGCACATAGAGCTCTTGCAAGAAGCACTCTTTGCTGTTGACCGCCGGAAAGCTCACGGTAGCATTTATTTTTCAGTGGCAGAATATCGAGCTTTTCCATATTTTCTGCCGCTAATTTTTTCTGCTGCTTTGAAAAGAAAATCCTGCCGCCCTTTCTACCGATACAACCCGACAGAACAACCTCATATACACTTGCTGGAAAATCCTTCTGTGCTGTTGTTTGCTGAGGCAGATAGCCGATATTTTTGCTTGTCACACCGTCACCGAAGTGAAGATGACCGCTTGCAGTCTCTTTCAGACCGAGAATTGATTTGATAAGTGTGCTTTTACCGCTGCCGTTTTCACCGACGATGCAGAGATAATCCCCCGCTTCAACATTGAAGCTGAGGTCTTCAACCACACTGGTATTTTCATATCTGAGATATACATTTTTACAACTGATATAAGACATTACTTACCTGCTTTCTCACTGCATTTACTGCAGACACCGTAAATGAGAGTCTTTGAATTGTCAATCTTAAACTGATGGTGATTTAATATGTGCTCGCCCACTGAGTGCATAAAATCACAGCCAAGGTGCACGAGGCTTCCGCAATCGGTACACTTGAGATGCATATGGCAATCACATTTCATTTCCTTATCGAGAAGCTGATAGGCGGCGCACTTTTTATTTTCATCAATAACCTTTCTCGCCTGCGAAGAGGAAACCAGAGCATCGAGAAATCTGTATAAGGTCGCCTTACCTACAGGTGTGCCAGACTCCTTAAGTGCATCGGAAATTTCATCACAGGTAAGAAGGACCTGCTGATTATTAAGCAGAAAATCGTATATAATCTGTTTTTGTTTAGTGTTGTATGTTATTCTTGACATATAGCCACCTCAATTTGAAATTGAATATCAATTTCAAATTATACCTGAAATGAACATTTTGTCAATATATTAAGCTCATCTCATTGCAAATTAAGGCGGAATATGTTATTATAAGATGAATAATTTTAGGAGGAAGTAAACTATGTCAGACAAACTCAGATTCTTTTTTCTCACCGTCGAAGAGCAGGCGCCCATCATTGACGACATTACAACGAGCAACCCTCTCCTTGACGAAAACGGTCAGTTCAATGATGTGCCGACAGCCTTTAATAACATTATTGAATATTTAGACAGCCTTCAGCTCGTCGAAAAATTTATGGAAAAACTCCCGACAATCATTATCGCTGTTTTACTTGTTGTGATCGGCTATTTCCTTTCAAGACTCGCTAGAAAGCTTGTTGTCAAAGCAATGAAGGCAAGAAAAGTTGACCCGTCAGTTTATAACTTCATCAAACGAATAGTATCAGTGGCTATTAACTTTGTTTTCATTATGAGCGCCGCATCAATGTTTATCAATGTCAGCTCTCTTTTGGCTGCTGTCGGTGCTGCCGGTGTTACAGCGGGTCTCGGTCTTCAGTCTACAGTTGCTCAGTTTGCAAGCGGTATTCAGATTCTTATGAATCACCCCTTCAAGACAGGCGATTTCGTTGAGCTTAACGGCGTATCGGGTTCAGTTGCAGATATCCGCTTTATGAACACTGTAATCACCACACCCGATAACAAGAGAATCGTTATCCCTAACTCACACATTACAACAAACCACATCATCAACTACTCAGCTGAAAACAAGAGAAGAGTTGACTTCACATTCTCAATCAGCTACAGCGACAACATTGAAAAGGCAAAGGCTGTTATCAAGGAAGTTGCTCTTTCAAATGAAAACGTGCTTAAGGATCCTCTTCCCGAAGTGTATGTAGGCTCGCACGAGGCAAGCTCAATCAACCTCACTGCAAGAGTATGGTGCAAGGTTGACAAGTATTGGGATGTTTATTTTGCTATGCAGGAGGCTGTCAAGATCGCCCTTGATAAAAACGGAATCTGCATTCCCTTCAATCAGCTTGATGTGCATATTATCAATAAATAATCGGAGTTGAAAAACCTTGTCCAATCTTATAGTAAGACTGTTTATAAAAGATTATCAGAACACAAAAAATCCTTCAGTGCGTGAAAAATACGGCTATCTCGGCAGTGTTACGGGAATTATAATAAATATGATTCTTGCTCTGGCTAAATATCTTATCGGTACTGTGACAAACAGTATTGCCATAACCGCTGATGCTATCAATAATTTCAGCGACAGCGTTTCTTGCGTAATCACACTCGTAAGCTTTAAAATGGCAAATATGAAGCCTGATAAGGAGCACCCCTTCGGTCACGGCAGAATCGAGTATGTTGCCGCACTCATAGTCGGCTTCATAGTTGAGCTTATGGGCTATGAGCTGATCAAATCATCCGTAGAAAAAATCAAAAATCCCGAAGCTGTTGTTTTCTCCGTGCCTGCTGTAATTGTGCTTGTTTTGTCAATCGGCGGAAAGCTGTGGCTTGCACTGTTTAACAGATATCTCGGCAAAAAGATAGATTCAACTGCCATGCAGGCTGTATTCACCGACAGTATCGGTGACATTACAGCAACGAGTGTTACTCTCATTTCACTGGTTATTTCACTCTTCACAGATTTACCGATAGACGGCTATATGGGCATTGTTGTATCACTATTTATCCTTTATGCCGGCTTCGGAATACTCAAGGAATCAATTGGTATTATTCTTGGCAGACCTCCCTCAAAGGAGCTCGTTGACGAGCTTGTTGAGTTTGTAATGTCCCACGAGGAAATCTTAGGTATTCACGACCTTGTAATTCACTCCTACGGTGAAACAAGAATTTTTGCAAGCATACATACTGAGATTGCTGCAGACGGTGATATGCTCAAAGCTCACGACACAATAGATACCATTGAGAAAAAAGTTAAGGAAAAATTTGGTGTTGAGCTTGTAATTCATATGGATCCCATTGTTACAAATGACGAAACCGTTGAAAAGCACTATCAGTGTGTACATAAGGCCGTTAAGGAAATTGATGATTGTCTTGACATTCACGACTTCCGCGTTGTTGAAGGCCCGACCCACACAAATCTCATTTTTGATGTGGTTATTCCTCACAGATACAGACTCAGTGACACCGAGCTCAAAGAAGCAATTTCTGACAAAATGAAAGCTATAAATCCGAGCTATTGTTTGGTAATTACTGTGGACAACTGCTACATTTAGAGTGCTTTTTGTAAAAGTGCACAAAATATACCCAAAATGTTTCTTATAATTCTATGGCTATATTTAGCTTAAATGACTTGAAAACTTTGTAGAATACTGTAAAATATAAGTGTTATGAAATACTAAACCAAGAAGTAAAAAATCAGGGGGTACATTATTTATGTCCGTTTCATTAACAGAGTATCTTGACACAATTCCTCAGGGCCGTCTCGGCATCATCGCTATGAAGGGCTGTGAAGACCTTGCAAAAAGAGTAAGCGATCAGATTCTCGAGTGCCGCGCTCAGTTCCAGAATGCATCAACAACTAACCTTCATCTCAAGGGTTACCACAGAGACTCTTACATCATCAAGGCTAACTTCCCTCGTTTCGCAACAGGCGAAGGTAAGGCTGTAATCACAGAATCAATCAGAGGTTATGACCTTTTCATCATCACTGACTGCTTCAACTACAATGTGACTTACAAGATGTATAATCTCAAGGATGCTAACGGCGAGCCTCTTCAGGTACCTATGAGTCCCGATGATCATTTTGCTGATCTTAAGAGAGTTATCTCAGCTTGTGCAGGTAAGGCTAAGCGTATCACTGTTGTAATGCCTATGCTCTATGAAGGCAGACAGCACAGAAGAACAGCAAGAGAATCACTCGACTGCGCTCTCGCTCTTCAGGAACTTGAAAATATGGGTGTAAGCAACATTATTACAATAGATGCTCACGACCCCAGAGTACAGAACTCAATCAGAATCGGCTTTGAAAGTGTTGCTCCCACATATCAGATGATCAAGGCTATTGCTAAGAGCCTTAACAATAACATTAAGTTCTCCCCTGAAAACACAATGATGATTGCTCCCGACGAAGGTGCTATGGGCAGATGTGTTTACTATGCTCAGGTACTCGGCGTAGAGCTCGGTATGTTCTATAAGAGAAGAGACTATGCAACTGTTATCGACGGCAGAAACCCCATCGTTTCACACGAATTCCTCGGTGACAATGTTGAGGGCAAGGATGTTATCGTTGTTGACGATATGATTTCAAGCGGTGACTCAATGATCGACGTTTGCAAGCAGCTAAAGGCTCTCAAGGCTAAGAGAATTTTCGTGTTCTCATCATTCGGTCTTTTCACTTCAGGTCTTGAAAGATTTGACAAGGCTTTTGAAGAGGGACTTTTCGATAAGATTTTCACAACAAACGTTGTTTATCAGACACCTGAGCTTCTCACAAGAGACTGGTACTACTCAGTTGATATGTCAAAGTATCTTGCACTTATCATTGATACTCTCAATCACGACAGATCAGTAAGTCCTTTCCTTAATCCCATCCAGAAGATTAACGACTACATTGAGAAGTACAACCTCAAATAAAAACTCAGCCCACCGAAAAATCGGTGGGCATTTAATTTATTCGCTTACGCTTCTTCAATTATCGGTATTATTCCGCCGAAATCAGTAAGAGGAATATCAAGCGATATAATTCTGCAGCCGTGCTTTTCAATAAAGTCGGCTATTTTTTTATAATCTCTGTGAGCAGTAATATCTCCGAAAAAGAGAACTTCATTCTCAGATATTTTACCCGAAGCACCGCCGATAAAGCCGTATTGATGTCCCGGCAATAAAACGTCTCCTTTTGAAATCAGAAGGCAATCCAAACAGTTTTTCACAGCAATTTTATAAACGGATTCATCATCGGTAATAAGAGCATTATCCCTGACAACAAGACAAGAGCATTTGCAGTAGCCTTGTCTGACATCGATTTTACTATAATCACTGCACAAGCCTAAAGCTGTTTCGTCGGCAAAGCTGAGCTTACCTAAAATTTTGTCGCCGATTACAGTTAAATTAAGTGCAATATCATCGGGGTACTCCCCTTTTATTTCCCTTGAAGTAAAGCTGACTTCAAAGCCTCTTTCTTTAAGCAAGGTGTAAAGCACCTGCTGATTTTCAGAGAGAACAATTTTATTTTTGCCAATATGCAAAGCTGACATATCAGCGTGATATTTCACGGCAGGGTCCATGTAGATATTGGGGTTGATAACCAACCTTTCAATGCCGATTAAATCAAGATAACCGTTGAGCTCGGCACACAATTCACCGCAGATTACAGCTTTGACTCTGCCTTTTGGCAAGTTGGGATTTTCTAAAAATCTGATCATAAAATTATAGCCTCGAAAGCTTCTCTGATAGTTTTAACTCCCACAATTTCAATCTCTTTTTTCAGTGATGCTGAGAGATTTTTCAGATTGCTTTTAGGGATAATACATCTTGAAAAGCCGAGTCTTGCAGCTTCTTTGATACGCTGTTCACAGTGAGACACACCTCTGATTTCGCCTGCAAGACCAATTTCTCCAAAAGCAAGCACATCATCGCGAAGAGCGTAATCCTTGAGTGATGAAACAAGAGCCATAACAATTGTCAGATCGAGTGCAGGCTCGTCAAGCTTAAGACCGCCTACGATGTTGATATATGCATCCATACCCGAGAAGAAGTAGCCGCCTCTTTTTTCAAGTACGGCAATAAGCATTGCGAGTCTGTTGAAATCAAAGCCGTTGCTTATACGGCGTGGGTTTCCGAAGCCCGTTGAGGTAACGAGTCCCTGAATTTCAGCAAGTAATGGTCTTGAACCCTCCATAACACAGGCAACACAGGAGCCGGGTGTGTTCTTGGGTCTGCCCGAGATAAGCATTTCCGAGGGATTTTCAACCTCTTTGAGTCCGCAATCATACATCTCAAATACACCGATTTCATTAGTTGAGCCGAAACGGTTTTTAACTGCACGCAGTATTCTGAAAGAGAGATTTCTTTCACCCTCAAAATAGAGCACGGCATCGACAATATGCTCGAGAACCTTTGGTCCTGCAATATTACCGTCTTTATTGACATGACCGACCATAATTATGGGAATAGAGAGACTTTTGGCAGTGCGCATAAAGAGGTTTGAGCATTCTCTTACCTGAGTAACACAACCCGGTGAAGAATTAAGCTCGGTGAAATTCATAGTCTGAATTGAGTCGATTATAACAAGGTCGGGAGTTGTGGCCTGAATATGCTCGCATATAGCCTGAGCATCAGTTTCACAAAGGATAAAGAGATTCTCGGTTTTTACCCTGAGTCTGTCTGCACGAAGCTTAATCTGTGAATAAGACTCCTCACCCGAAACATAAAGAATTTTCAGCTTTTTGCCTAGGCACTGACAAATCTGAAGCAGTATTGTCGACTTACCGATACCGGGGTCACCGCTGAGAAGCACAAGTGAGCCTTTAACGATACCGCCACCGAGTACTCTGTCAAGCTCGCCCATTCCTGTTTTATATCTGAGCTCATTGTCGGGCAATATCTCTTTTAAAGGCATAGCTTTAACACTTGCGGTGCTTTTGGTCGGAGCAAGTCTGTTTTTAGATGCAGTTTCGGTAACTCTCACTTCTTCCTCAAGAGTCGCCCATTCGCCGCATTCGGGGCACTTACCGAGCCATTTCGGTGCTTCATAGGCGCAGTTACTGCAAACATATACTGTTTTAGATTTTGCCATTGATATTCCTCATTTCTGATATTCTTCAAGTCCTGCCGCAATGGCAAGAATAAGCTTTTTCTGATATTCCTCGTCATTAAGAAGTAACGCCTCACCCGGGTTTGAAAGAAAACCGCACTCGACCATAACTGCAGGAGAAACGGCATTATAAAGAAGATATACATCCGTGCCTGATTCCTTTATCTGCCTGTCGTTTTCGGGCTGTAGAAGCTGTCTTAAATTAGTCTGTATGCTATCGGCAACAGTCTTGCTAAGGTTATTGTTTTTGGAATAGAAAACCTGTGCACCGTAATATTTGCTCTGTGAAAAATGATTCTGATGAATACTCAGAAAAAGAGCCTGAGGATAGGTTTTCATTATGTTCATACGGTAGTGTATGTCGCTGACCTTTTTCTGCCGTTGCTTTACGGCATCACTGCCGTAGTGCAGACTGTCATCATTTCTTGTATATATAACAGTATAACCCATAAGCCTGAGCATATTTCCGAGCTTCGAGGAGATACTGAGGTTTATGTCTTTTTCAAGTACTCCTGCAGATGACTGAGTACCGCCGTCTTCTCCGCCGTGACCTGCATCAACTATAACAACTTCTCCCCCGTCAATCAATAGCGAGGTTGTTGTAACGTCGGCCATATTCAGTGAAAGCACAAGAAAAAAAACAATTATAAACACAAGCGCGAGACTGAGAAAGCTTTTTAAATTAAAAGATATAAATAAACCTTTTTTCATAAAATCACCCAAAGAAATTTTATGAAAAAGCCGAACTAAATATAACATCGGGTCATACTTAATTCGGCAGGGTACTCACATTAAAAGCCCTCAAAAGTCATATTGTTTTTCTTCATAATATCTTCGTTAGAAAGCACAGAACCTGCTGACGGAAGATTCTTTGCTTTATAGCGTGAAGCCTTGACAAACTCACCCTCAACAAAATCGCGCACAACTGCAATCTTCTGGTTTTTCTTCACGGTAACACAGGCAACACCCTGAGTATCTTTCATAGCCTTAGCTGATACCTGAGCAGTATCAAGAAGAAGACATCTGCCGCCTGTTGTCTCGATAACAATGCTCTTATCCTCTTTGAGATACATAATACCCTTGAGAGGAAATTTATCGCAGTAAGCCTTGATAAGCTTCTTACGGTTGGTTTTGGTTGCATAGGAATTGAGATTTACCTTTGCTGCCTTACCGTTATCAAACAGGAAGAACATATAACCCTGATAGTCATTTGTCACAACCATAAAGATAGCATTTTCGCCCTCTTCCATTTCAAGCTTAGATGGAATATACTCACCGAGTACACTTGCTTTTGAGTCGGCAAAATCATTGGCCTTTGCCTTATAAACCTGACACTTATCTGTAAAGAACAGTAAGTCGTTATTGTTGGTTGTCTCGAAGCTCTGAACTATTTCGTCGCCATCTTTAAGCTTATGATCACCGCCCATACGAAGTGAAAGCGGAGTGATTTTCTTGAAGTAGCCTTCTTTTGTGAAGAAGAGATTTACGGCATAGTCAGGAATTTCTTCGGTAACATCTTCAGCTTCAACGCCTGTAACGTCAACAATTTCGCTGATTCTGTCTTTGCCGTACTTCTTGATTACATCCTGAAGCTCGCCGATGATAATCTTTCTCACTCTTGTTTTTGAAGAAAGAATATCCTGCATATCCTTGATAGTAGCTTCAAGGTTTTCAATATCTTTAAGTCGTTTGATAATGTACTCTCTGTTAAGATGACGAAGCTTGATTTCAGCCACATATTCAGCCTGGATTTCATCTATACCGAATCCTATCATAAGGTTAGGGATAACTTCGCTTACTTCATCGGTTTCGCGGATAATTTTTATAGCCTTATCAATATCAAGAAGAATCTTTTCAAGACCCTTGAGAAGATGAAGCCTATCCTGAGCTTTTTTAAGCTCAAACGATACTCTTCTGAATACGCACTTGCCTCTGAAACGAATCCACTCAATAAGAAGATCGCGTACACCGAGTACTTTGGGATAGCCGTCAATGAGCACATTGAAGTTACATGAGAATGAATCCTCGAGAGGAGTCATCTTGTAAAGCTTCTGCATAAGCTTATCTGCATCGGTGCCACGCTTGAGATCAATAGTAATCTTGAGACCTGACTTGTCTGTTTCATCTCGGATGTCAGTAATTTCCTTGATTGAGCCAGCTTTTACCTTTTCGATAATCTTATCAATGATAGCCTCTGCAGTAGTTGTGGGAGGAATCTGCTTGATATCAATGCAGTTGAATTCCTTGTCGTATTCATACTTAGCTCTGACTTTGATATTACCACGGCCAGTACGGTATACCTCAGCCATAGCATCTCTGTCATAGAGAATCTGACCGCCACCGATAAAATCGGGAGCAGGCATAGTTGTAAGACAGTCATGTTGTTTATTTTTTATAAGCTCAATTGTTGTTTCGCAGAGCTCTTTAAGGTTAAATGAGCAGATACTGCTTGCCATACCAACGGCAATACCGAGGTTGACATTGGCGAGAATTGACGGAAATGTAACAGGCAGAAGCGACGGCTCTTTCATTGTGCTGTCGTAGTTATCTACGAAGTCAGTTGTATTCTTATCGATGTCTCTGAAAAGCTCATTGCAGATGCCATCGAGTTTAGCCTCTGTGTAACGGGCAGCAGCATAGTGCATATCTCTTGAATACGCCTTGCCGAAGTTACCCTTTGAGTCAACAAAGGGGTTAAGAAGTGCCTCATTGCCTCGTGAAAGACGCACCATAGTTTCATAAATAGCAGCATCACCGTGAGGGTTAAGTCGCATAGTCTGACCGACGATGTTAGCCGACTTTGTTCTGCCGCCTGTGAGAAGTCCCATCTTATACATAGTATAAAGGAGCTTTCTGTGTGAGGGCTTAAAGCCGTCAATTTCAGGAATAGCACGGGAAAGGATAACGCTCATAGCATAGGGCATATAGTTGATTTCAAGAGTATCTGTGATTCTCTGTTCAATCATTTCGCCCGCACCGATTATGTGGGTATTTTCAAGAAGATTTGAATCATCATCTTTCTTTTTTGAAGTCTTTTTTCTTGCCATAAATGTTTTCCTCCTTTCCTTAGCTTACATCGGTCATATCAATATAAAGGTGACCGTAATTCGCAATATAGTCTTTTCTGCCTGCAAGGTTATCACCAAGAAGCAGGTCAAATTTATCAGCTGTGGATTCAGCATCGGCAGGGTCCACACGGATAAGTCGTCTTGTTGCAGGATTCATTGTTGTAAGGTTCATCATATCTGCATCGTTTTCACCAAGACCTTTTGAACGCTGAATTGTATATTTTTTGTTGCCGATAGCTTCAAGTGCATCAGCTTTTTCTTTTTCTGTATATGCGAACCAGGTCTCATTACCGCTTGTGATTTCATAAAGAGGTGATTCGGCAATATATACCTTACCCTCTCTGATAAGAGTAGGCACAAGACGATAAATCATTGTGAGAATAAGAGTACGAATCTGATAACCGTCAACATCGGCGTCGGTACAGATAATAATCTTGCTCCAGCGAAGATTGTCCATACTGAAGGTTGACATATTCTTCATACCCTTGGCGTGTACCTCAACACCGCAGCCGAGTACCTTTAAAAGGTCGGTAATAATTTCACTCTTAAATATCTTTTCATATTCCGACTTAAGACAGTTGAGAATTTTACCTCTTACAGGTATAACAGCCTGAAATTCCGAGTCACGGGCCTGCTTACAAGCGCCCAATGCTGAGTCACCCTCCACGATGAAAAGCTCTCTGCGGTCAATATCCTTACTTCTGCAGTCAACAAACTTCTGTACTCGGTTTGCCATATCGTTTGATGAAGCAAGTGTCTTTTTGATGTTAACTCTTGCAGCCTCAGCCTTGACACGGCTTCTCATATTAATAAGCACCTGATCGGCGATCTTGTCAGCTTCCATCTTATTTTCAATGAAATAAACCTCAAGCTGATGACGGATAAACTCTGTCATAGCCTCCTGAATGAACTTATTTGTAATAGCTTTCTTTGTCTGATTAAGATATGAGGTTTCAGTTGAGAATGAGGATGAAACAAGAATAAGGCAATCGGCCACATCCTGGAATTTGATTTTAGCATCACTCTTTGTGTACTTTCCTGTCTGCTTAAGATAAGCATCAATCTGAGCAACGGTAGCACTCTTTACAGCGTTGTCGGGTGAACCGCCGAACTCGAGAAAGCTTGAGTTATGGTAGTACTCAATAAGCTGCTTCTTATTTGAGAATGCAAGTGCAAGGTTAAGTCTCACCTTATATTCAGGCAGGTCTTCTCTGTCCTTACCGCTTCTTTCTGTCTGCCAATACTGCACAGAAGAAATTGCATCATCACCTGCTAATTCTTTTACATAGTCGCTTATGCCGTTTTCATAGTAGTAAACAAAGGTTTCAAATCCGCCCTTAATCTGATTTTTAAGCTCAAAGCGTACTTTCGGGTTTACAATTGCCTGACGCATAAGTGTTTCCTGATAATATTCGAGAGAAACATCAATATCGGTAAAAACCTCAAGGTCGGGCTTCCACTTGATACGGGTACCTGTGTCTTTTTTAGCGTATGGCTCACTCTGAAGTCCGCCGATGTTGACACCCTTTTCAAAGTGAAGTGTGTGTCTTTCACCGCCGGTTTTAATTTCAGCATCCATATATTCACTTGCAAACTGAGTAGCACAAAGACCAAGGCCGTTGAGACCGAGAGAGTACTCATAGCTACCGCCTGAGTTAGTGTTGTACTTACCGCCTGCGTACATTTCGCAGAAAATAAGCTCCCAGTTAAAGCGGTCGTACTTCTCATTGTAACCGACAGGGATACCGCGGCGGCAGTCCTGTATTTCAACGGAGCCATCGATAAATCTTGTCACGGTAATCTTATCACCGTGACCTTCTCTTGCTTCGTCTATTGAGTTAGAAAGAATTTCAAAAATTGAGTGCTCGCAACCGGAGATACCGTTTGAGCCAAAGATAACGGCAGGTCTTTTTCTGACTCGGTCAGCACCCTCAAGCATCTGAATATCATCGTTGGAATATCCTGATTTCTTAGCCATAAAATTACGATTCCTTTCAAATTTATAATAAATGAGAAAAATTAAATTACACTAAATATGGTATAAACACCCATAGTTTTCCACAATAAATATACTTTACACTATTTTGTGGAAAAAATCAAGTATTAATAAGCCGACAGGGTGACAAATATTGGACTTTATTTGTATTTTCAGCTTGAAATGAGGAAAAATATATGATATTATTTAACAAAGATTTAAGGAGGATACTAAAAATGTCATATATTGAACTTACAAGCGAAAACTTCCATAGTGAAGTTATCGAAGAAAAAAATAAGCCCGTACTCGTTGATTTCTGGGCACCCTGGTGCGGACCTTGTCAGATGCTCGGCCCTGTTATTGAAGAGCTTGCCGATGAGCTTGACGGAAAGGTGAAAATCTGCAAGCTCAACTGCGACGAAGCTGCCGACTATGCTATGCTTTACGGCGTTATGTCAATCCCCTGCATGATTCTTTTTGCAGGCGGCGAAGAGAAAGGCAGACTCGTAGGTTTGCAGAGTAAAGATGAGATTATTGCTTTCATCGACGAGAATAAATAAGTCAACACACAGCAAAACAGCC
>JAGBSR010000058.1 GCA_017631745.1 Clostridia bacterium
GAATGTTGTTTACAGATTAAAGTATTCAAAGCAGAAATAAGGAAAGTTTTGGTCAAGCTTTTACAAAAGCTTGCGGGGTGCGGGGCGGAGCCCTGCCACAAGACAAAGATTAAGGAGACTCGGTGTGAGTCTCCTTTTTTTTGTTATTCAGTTTTTATCTTTGGGCCTGAAAATGTAACCGCGTTTGGCTTTGACAGTGCAGAGTATGAGTATAGCTAATGCTGCCCATATTCCATAACCCCAAAGCAAATGAAGTGTATATCCTTCTGTGTAAATTATGGGGTAAAAAATCATAAACGGATTGATACTTGTGAAAAACGGTAAAGATACCAAGCCTGTGATGTAAGTTATCCAACAAGTAATTAACCAAGGGTGTTTTGCATCTTTCGCTAAGAGCACGCCAAGAACAGCGACTGCAAAGGGTATGACAGTCAACACATATCCACCGAGTATAAGTAAAACTATTGATATGATGCCAAAGATTATAGCAAGAACAATCCCCACATACTTTCTAACGATTCTCTCGTTGTGTTTGGATACATTCTCACTGTCGGGATCTTTGACATAGATATAAACAGGCTCGGGTTCGACTATGGTTTTGCCTTTCAATATATAATCAATTGACACACCGAAAATTTCACTCAGTTGCAGAAGCTTTTCGGCTTCGGGTAGGCACATATTGTTCTCCCATTTGGATATAGTCTGTCTCGACACGTCAAGTTTATCTGCAAGGTTGCCTTGGGACATATTATTTCTGTTTCTCAGGTCATAGATTCTTTCGCCGATGCTTGACATAATATCAGCTCCTTTCTGTTTAAAGGATAGCATAAAGGGGGTGTTTTGTCTATCAATGTTGGTTTAAAATTTAGCAACTTCAGGTTGCAGAGGGTGAAAATGGAGGAATAAGTAAAGTTTTGTCAAACTTTTTCAAAAGTTTGTGGGGTGCGGGGCGAAGCCCTGCGATACTAAAAAGAAAGTTGCGTTAAAAAATATCATTAATTGTGCTCGCCGCACAGGCGTTACTTTTTTGAAAAAAAGTAACCAAAAAACTTTAGTTATTTTTCTTTAAAAAATCCCTCTAAACTATTGATATTTCTTTCAAAATTTGAGATAATATAATGAATTATCATAACCAAAGGAGGTTAATACATTGAGTGATAACTTAAAGCTCGCCGAGCTTTTATTCCCCAATATAACAGAAACACCCGATGATATGGAAGCTAAGTTCCCACCGAGAAACTTAAAAGAGGGCGTAAGAGTAACAAGACTCGCTCCCAGCCCCACAGGCTTCCTTCACTTCGGTAACCTCTTCGCAGGTACCGTTGCCTACAGAACAGCTAAAACTACCGACGGCATTTTCTTCGTACGCGTTGAAGATACAGACCAGAAAAGAAAAATTGAAGGCGCAGTTAAGGTTATGCTCGACGGCCTTGAGGCTTTCGGCGTAACTGCTGACGAAGGCGTTATCGGCGAAGATATGGAAAAAGGCGACTACGGCCCCTATTATCAGAGTAAGAGAAAAGATATCTACCATGTCTTTGCAAAAACTCTCGTAGAAAAAGATTTAGCTTATCCCTGCTTCTGCAGTGCTGAAGAGTTAGACGAAATCAGAGCACAGCAGGAAAACGAACCTCAGAAAGGCTATTGGGGCAAATATGCTAAATGCCGTAATCTCAGCTTTGACGAAATTGCTGAAAAAATCAGCGCAGGTGCTCCCTGGACACTTCGTCTTAAGTCACCGGGCAATGCTGAAAACAAATGCTTTATCGATGATATGATCAAGGGCAAAATCGAAATGCCCGAAAATGTGCAGGATATCGTTCTTCTGAAGTCCGATGGAATTCCTACATATCACTTTGCTCATGCAGTTGATGATCACCTTATGCGCACTACTCACGTTGTACGCGGTGACGAGTGGATGTCAAGCTGTCCCGTACATCTTCAGCTATTTAAGTGCCCTGGCTTCAAGGTGCCCAAGTACGCTCACGTAGCCCCCATTATGAAAGAGGAAAACGGCGGTAAGCGTAAGCTTTCAAAGAGAAAGGACCCCGAAGCTGCTGTTACATTCTATATCGAGCAGGGCTATCCTAAAGAGAGCGTCAACGAATATATGATGACTCTTATGAACTCCAACTTTGAAGATTGGAGAAAGACAAACAAGGATGCGTCAATCGATTCTTTCCCCTTTAACCTTAAAAAGATGAGTGTTTCAGGTGCTCTTTTTGATATGGTTAAATTCAATGACGTATCAAAGAATGTCATCTCACTTATGAGTGCCGACAAGGTTTATGGGTACACTGCCGAGTGGGCAAAAGAGTACGATGCAGATTTCTATGCTATTCTTACTGAAGACCCTGCACACTCAACTGCAATACTGGGTGTAGACAGAGATACACCCAAGCCCAGAAAGGATATCGCTTGTTGGAGTGAGGTCAAGGATTATATCAGCTACTATTTCGATGAGCTGTTTGATAATAATCTTGAGATGCCCGAAAATATCACAGCAGATATGGCTAAGGAAATCCTTGAGGCTTATATAGCTGTTTATAATGAAAACGACACCAAAGACGAATGGTTCCAGAGAATGAAAGATCTTTGTGAGCCTCTCGGTTATACACCCAATGTTAAGGAGTTCAAAAAGAACCCCGAAGCATTCAAGGGCCATGTAGGCGACGTTTCAACAGTTATCAGAGTTGCCGTAACAGGCAGAAGAAATACTCCCGACCTTTATTCTATTATGAGTCTTCTCGGCAAGGATAAGGTTATGGAAAGACTTAACTCAGCGCTGAAGCATTTCAGTGCGTGAAAGGAAAAGAACAATGGAAGAAGCAGTAAAAATTTCAAATTTCATCCATGACTTCATTGATGAAGACCTGGAAAAAGGCGTCTACTCCCATGTGCAGACCCGTTTCCCTCCTGAGCCCAACGGCTATCTTCATATCGGCCACGCTAAGGCTATACAGATAGACTTCTCAACTGCTGAAAAATACGGCGGTACCTGCAATCTTCGTCTTGACGACACAAACCCCTCCAAGGAAGATGTTGAGTAGGTAGATGCAATCAAGGAGGATAACCAGTGGCTCGGATATAAATGGGACAAGGTTCTCTATGCATCAAGCTATTTCGATTTTATCTATGAATGTGCTGTCAAGCTCATCAAAATGGGTAAGGCTTATGTATGCGAC
>JAGBSR010000059.1 GCA_017631745.1 Clostridia bacterium
AGAGGAGTATGAGGAAGTAAGAGAATTCGGACCTTACGACCACAATGCTGCTGAAGAAAAGTGGAAGGATCTCGACTTTGAACAGTTAGTTGAGCAGATGTCACTTTATGTTTCAAATGCAAAGAAGTTCTTCTTCTCAAAAACAAAGAGAGTTGTAAACGGTCATGATGTTGATACTCTCGTTCAGTTTATGCAGGAAAAATTCCCCGATGAATTTATCAAGTCAAAGGACATCATCGAGAGAGAAACCCGCATTATCTCAGAAGCAAACTCAAAGGCTGATAAGCTTGTAAATGATGCACACAACTACAAAAACGAAACAACTGCAAAGTCACAGCAGTATTATAACGATGTAGTTAAAAAGGCTCAGGCTGACGCTGAAGCTATTATTGCAAGAGCAAACAACCACGCTGCTGAGCTTGTGAAGGAACACAACATCACAAGAATGGCAAGAGAAGAGTCCGAGAGAATCAAGGCTGAAACAGAAAAGACTGTTCAGGGTATGATTGCAAAGACAACAAACGACTGCAACGAATATAAGAAGCAGGCTAATGACTATGCTAAGAGCATTGTTCAGGGTGCTTATAACTTCATCACAAGCGGTCTTGCATGTTATCAGGGCATCGCTGCTAAAAACCTTGATGAAATTAACAAGGTTAATATGCAGTTCCAGCAGGAATATGCAGTGCAGGTTAAGAACCTCGGCATCGACAACTGATTTATCGGTACGCGACGAAATAAAGGCGAGTAGGGAAGTCCCTGCCCGCCTTTTTTGTTTTGTGCAAGTTTGGCAAGAAAATCTTACGATACTACCCTAATAAAATCTCTTGCAATTTCTTCAGGGCTGATGTTCATTTTTTTGTCTGCACACCATTTGAGTGTGGCGCAGAAACTGCAGACAAGGTGGTTGAGCAAAAAGTCCTGGGGCACATCCTTGCTGAAATCTTTCAGATGCATTTTAAACAGCTCAGATAGATACTCTTTGATATAGCTCATAAACAGCTCACCGCTCTCACAGCCGAGCAACCCGATAATATCCTTTTTGTTGGCTTTGAGATGCCACAGAATGTGGGCGAGTTTTTCCTGGAGATTGTGTGTTTCACCGGGATACTCGCATATTTCACCGCGGAAAATATGGTCAAATATGTCACTGCAGATAGCTTTCAGCAGGGCGTCTTTAGTCTCAAAGTGGGAATAAAAAGTGCTTCTGCCCACATCTGCTCTGTCGATAATGTCCTGCACGGTTATGTTTTCATATCGGTTCTTTTCTAACAGTTCACGAAAAGCATTGAAAATAGCTTCTCTTGTTTTTCTTTGCCGTCTGTCCATAGCCTTTACCATACAAAATCTCCTGAATGTTCAGTAACTGACAAGGATAAGAATTTATATGTTGTTTTTCACCTGCCTGTCTGATAGTATATTATTGAACAATGTGTACATTAACATATATATTGTATTATCAAAAAATATAAAAGTCAATGGGTGAGAGTTATGAAAACTGAAAAAAATATTCTTGTTGCATTTGTGCTGAATCTGTCATTTGCACTGCTCGAGTTTTTCGGCGGAATCTTTACGGGAAGTGTAGCAATTATCTCAGACGCCGTACACGATATGGGCGATGCGGCGAGCATCGGAATTGCATATGCTCTTGAAAAGAAAAGCAAACAACAGCCTGACGAAAATTACACCTATGGCTATGGTCGATTTTCTGTGCTTGGTGGACTCATAACAACTCTCATTTTGCTTTGCGGATCTGTGGCTGTCTGCTGTAATGCCGTATCAAGAATTATCAATCCTGCAGAAATCAATTATGACGGTATGATTATCTTTGCCCTTATAGGGGCAGTTGTGAATTTTGCGGCGGCATATTTTACGAGAGAGGGCGACAGCATCAATCAGAAGGCTGTAAATCTTCATATGCTCGAGGATGTATCAGGCTGGGTAGTTGTGCTCATTGGTGCGGTGATTATGAGGTTTACGGATTGGGCGGTAATTGACCCGATTATGTCCATTGGCGTTGCGGTGTTTATACTGATAAATGCAGGAAAAAACTTAAAAGAAGTCCTATATATTTTTCTTGAAAAGACACCCGACGGGGTGTCGGTAAGCGGGATAAAAGCGCTTATTTGTGAGATTGAGGGTGTTGTCGAGGTGCACCATATTCATCTGAGAAGTATTGACGGGCATGGCATATATGCCACAATGCATATAGTGGCTCAAGGCGATTTTCACGAGATAAAGCACAAGGTGAGACACGGGCTGAGTGAGTTTGGTATAGTGCATTCGGTTATAGAATCAGAATCGCCTGACGAGTGTTGCGATAGCAAAGTTTGTGTGATAAAGAAAAAAGAATGCTTAGACAGCCATCTTCACCATCATCATAGCCATTGAGTATAGGATAGGTATGATTTATAAAGCAATACAAAAAGGCAACCTTTTGAGGCTGCCTTAATTTATTTTGTTGTAGCGGGACTCTGTCCCGCGCCCTGCAAGCTTTTGAAAAAGCTTGACCAAAACTTTAGTTACATACCGATTTTTCTTAAAATCTCAGGGTCGCAAGTGTCAGCAACCTTGCCAATCTTCTGCCAAAGTGCATCAGCTTTTGCCTTCCAAGCAAAATAACCTGCAGGTGAGTCGGGATACTCATCATAAAGTTTGCCCACTTCACCGCTCTGCATAAGACCTGTGATAACTTTCTTGACATTGCTCATCTTAAGCTTGCCGCTTGCAACACCTGCAAGAATACCGCTGACAATCTTTGCAATATCCTTGGGACCGAGGTCAAGCTCCTGTCCCATACCGCCGAGAATTTTCTGGCTGAAGATAACATCATTTTTAAACAGGTACTCAGCTTCTTCATAGCTGAAGCTGACTATGCCGATAAGCAGAGGCCTGAGTGCATCGAAGTCCTTGCCCTGTACCTTGAAATAGCGCTTATTGATTGACCACATATTTTCTTTGGTAAGAGGCTTATCTTCCTTAAGAAGCTTTGAGATAACCTCGACAGCGATTTCTGCCTGATAGAGTGATGAGGTACAGCCCTCGCCGCAGGTGGGCTTTGTAAGGAATGCTGTGTCACCCATAGCGATGAAGCCGTCTTCAACAAATGAATAAAGTGTTCTGTGATAGGGAGTCATACCCTTTTCAACCTTTTCGATTGTATATTTCGGCCAGGGTACATTCTTCTTCCAGTCTCTGTTGAAGATTTCCTCAGCGTAATCGTATGAGTAGTTTGAGCCTACACCGAGAATTGCGCCGTGATCGTCACCGCTGGGAGCTGACCAGGACTTATACTGCATAAAGAAGCCGTGATGATCGAGAGGGTTGATTTTTTCATCCTCATATTTTGCATAATAAAGCACAACATAGAAGATATCTTCAGGTGTGAGTGCAAAGTTTTCAACATATGCATTATCGGGGAGCTTTCTTCTTGCTGCTGAGGGGATACCTGTGCAGTCTGCAACAAGCTTTGCATAAGCTTCTTTTTCGCCTTCGTCTGTTATGTACTTGGCACCGATGATCTTGCCTTTTTCGTCTTTGATAAAATCGGAGAATGCAGCGCCGAAAATAATCTCTGCACCTGCAGCTTCAGCTTCGCGGTTCATATTCATAATGAACTCGTGCTTGTGCATACCGATAACGGTTTCATTGCCGAACTTTGAATAGTTGCCGTAAGGGGAGTAGCTTCTGCCTGAGGTGAATTCAAAGCCGTAATCATCGTCGCCCTCTTTGGGGATGTGCAGATCAAATCTTTCCATTTCAAGCTTACCCATATGGAAAATGTCATATTCTCTTGATACGTTTTCGGGCTTCTGCTTTTCAATTACAAGCACGCTGTGACCCTGCTGAGCCATTTTCTTTGCAAACCATGCACCTGTTGTTGATGCACCTGCAATGATAATGTCATAAATTTTCATTCATATCACTCCTGTTATTTTTTAATACTTAACAATCATATCATTAATATGCAACATTTTCAATAGAAAATATTACTTTTACAATGAAAAATCATTTATTTTCAACAAAATATCTGTTCTTGATATCATAATATTTCTCTATAAGCCAAAAGCGCACCTCATACTTGTGATTTGCCGTTACAATCTGCATTTCCTCGTCTGTGAGAAAGTCGCTGACAGTTTCTTTATTATCTCTTGCGGCAGGCAGACAAAGGGGCGGAAACATAATACACCACCAATTTTTTCCTTTACCCTCGCCGATGATTATACGCACTGCTTTATAGTACCCTGCCGGCAGGGTAATGTCATCATAAACACGGGTAGGAAAGTAGCTTCTTTTCAGCTCAATTTTAACATCATAATCATATCCCAACTCTGCAATGGTTTGCTTTGCACAGTTTAAGAGCACACCTGTATTTTCTGCAATTCTTCCCTCGGCGGAAATAATATCCTCACTGCCTGAAAAGACAGTCTCGCCTGCTTTGAGCACTGCATCTCTTACGGAAAGCTTAAGCTGTTGATCGGCGTCACTGTCTGAGTTAGCGATAACATGCAGCCTGAGAATTTCTTCTCGTATGCCCTTGCAGTCATTTTCAAAGGATACGGTGGCAATAATGCAGATAATAAGGGTAACAAAAACGGATATATCAATAGCTTTGAGCTTCATAATATGTATCTCCTTTGAGTATCAGTGTAAGGAGAGTTTCGTCAGGGTGCAGTAGAATTATTCCTTATCTGTGAAATATCTTTTTAGAGGGCAGAATTAAATGTCATTACTTGACAAACAATAAGCTTATGTAATATTATTTAAGGAGTGAATCTCTATGGATACAATGAAGAAAATAAAAGAAATAATCTCTCAGCAGACAGGCATTGATGAAGAAGCAATTTCAGAAAGCACCACTCTTGAAGACATAATGGCGGACTCTCTTGATACTATTGAGATGCTTATGGCAATAGAGGACAGCTTTGATATCGATATTCCCGACGAAGATGCAAAAACTTTGCAGAGTGTCGGCGGACTTTGTGCCTATATTGATGATAAGCTGATGAGCTGAGTGAATGATGTAAGGAGAAGGAAATGCCCGGATATAAATATATTATATGGGATTGGAACGGTACAATACTCGATGACCTGCAGATGAATTTTGAGGTTGAAAACACATTGCTTTCAAGACGCGGAAGAAAGCTTATTAAAGATATCGACGAGTATCACGAGAAGTTTCAGTTTCCGATTATCAGGTTTTACGAAAGCCTCGACTTCGATCTTGAAAATGAAAAGTTCGAGGACATTGCAAGAGAATATGTGCTGGAATTTGATGAAAGATTTTATGAGCTTGAGGTTTTTCCTGATGCGGAAAGTATAATAAGAGAGTTCAAATATAAGGGAATCGAGCAGATTATACTCTCACAGACAGAGCAGAGATGGCTTGAAAAGCAGGTGAGTTATCACGATATGGCTTATCTCTTCACCGACCTTTTAGGTGCAAGAGATATCTATGTCAAGGGCAAGGTGGGCATCGCTCTTGAATGGATAACAAAAAACAACATCGACACTGCTCAGGTGCTTATGGTGGGCGACACTCTTCACGACTTTGAGGTTGCCGAAACCTTAGGTTGTGACTGCATTCTCATTGCAAGAGGGCATCAGCCGAAAGAAAAACTGCTGACCACAGGTGCAGTTGTTTTAGATACCATAGAAGAACTCAGAAGGATGGTAATATAAATGAAGAAGATAGTTATTGCTCCTGATTCTTTTAAGGGTACACTGTCGTCTCTTGAAGTCTGCAATATTGTTAAAAAGTCACTGCTTGAGGAAAGAGAAGAACTTGAAATTATTGAAGTGCCCATAGCTGACGGCGGTGAGGGAATGACGGAAAGCTTTATGTGTGCATTCCCGGGCAGTGAAAAGGTTGAGCTTAAGGCCAAGAGTCCCCTTGGCAGAGATATAGATGTTTATTATGCCATAGTGTCAGGAGATACAGCAGTTATCGAAATGGCAATGGCGTCAGGCGTAACAATAGAAAAACAAAACGATGCTATGAGAGCATCTACATACGGCACAGGACAGATAATTAAGCACGCCCTTGACAAGGGTATAAGAAAGTTCTTCTTAGGCATCGGCGGCAGTGCAACAACCGACGGAGGTATCGGCTGCGTGGCAGCTCTCGGAGGCAAGTTCCTCGATAAAGACGGCAATACGGTTGCTCTTTGTGGTCAGGGACTTTCAGATATAGTCACCGTTGATTTGTCAGAACTCGACAGCAGAATAAAAGAAAGTGAAATCACTGTCCTTTGTGATGTTAAAAATCCTCTTTACGGCAAAAACGGCGCCGCATATATTTTTGGACCTCAGAAGGGTGCTGACAAAAATCAGGTGGAGCTTCTCGATGCAGGGCTTAAGAATCTGGCCGATATTTCGGCAGAGTACCTGAAAAAAGATTTTTCACAGCTTGAGGGTACGGGCGCAGCAGGCGGACTCGGATTTGCTCTTGTGGCTTTTTTAGGCGGTACTCTCAAAGGTGGTATAGACCATATTCTCGATATGCTTTCATTTGATGAAAAAGTCAAAGACGCCGACCTTGTTATAACAGGTGAGGGCAAAATGGATTCTCAGAGCCTTATGGGAAAACTGCCATTCGGTGTGGCTAAGAGATGCGCCCACACAAGGGTTGCGGCTATTGTGGGGCTGAACACTGCCGATGAAAAACTCATAGACGAGCTCGGAATTTCACAGGTGGTAGAAACCAATCCCTTGCATCTACCTTTTGAACAGGTAAAAGCTACTGCAAGAGAGGATTTGTTCGTTGCTGCGAAAAAAATTATTATATGATATTGCAAAAAATCGGCAACAACTATTGATTTATTTTCAATTTTATGGCTTAATATAAAGTGATATTAAAAATATTTAAGGAGTTAACCAAAATGGAACAGATCAAAAGATTAAAGTATTTCATTGACGGTGAATGGGTAGAGTCAAAGACTGAAAAATATATGCCCGTTTACAACCCCAGCACAGGTGAAGTTATCGCTGAAACACCCTGCTGTACTTCAGAAGAAGTTGAAGCAGCAATTGCTTCAGCTAAGGCAGCATTCCCTGCTTGGTCAAACACACCTGTTATGAAGAGAGTTCAGGTTCTCTATAAATTCCGTGAGCTTCTCATTGAACATATGGATGAGCTCACAGTTCTTTGCGCTACAGAACACGGCAAGGTTCTTTCAGAAGCAAAGGGTGACATCCTCAAGGTTAAGGAGCCCGTTGAACATGCACTCAGCGCTCCCTCACTTCTTATGGGCGATGCTATGAGAGACACATCAAACGGCTATGACACAACTCTCTATTATGAACCCATCGGTGTTTGCGCAGGTATCGTACCCTTCAACTTCCCCGGTATGATTCCTATGGGCTGGATGGTTCCCTGCTGTATCGCTGCAGGTAACACAATGGTACTCAAGCTCGCTTCAATGACACCTATGACAGCAATGAGACTTAACGAGCTTCTTTATGAAGCTGGTCTTCCCAAGGGTGTAGTTAACCTTGTAACATGCTCAAGAGTTGAAGCTGACCTTTTCCTCAAGCATCCTGATGTTAAGGCTATCACTTTCGTTGGTTCAACAAAGGTTGGTCTTCACGTATATAAAGAAGCTTCAGCAACAGGCAAGAGAGTTCAGGCTCTTTGCGAAGCTAAAAACCACGCTCTTGTACTCGAAGACGCTGCTCTCGAGAGATCAGCTAGAGGTATCATCAACTCCTCATTCGGTTGCGCAGGTGAAAGATGTATGGCTCTCCCCGTAGTTGTTGCTCAGGAAAGCATTGCTGATAAGCTCGTAGCTCTTCTCAAGCAGTATGCTATGGAACTCAAGCTCGGTCCTGCATATGCTGAAGATTCAACTCTCGGCCCCGTTGTTACAGGCGAACACAAGCAGAGCGTTATCAACTGGATCAACAAGGGTATCGAAGAGGGCGCAACTCTCGTTCTCGACGGTAG
>JAGBSR010000060.1 GCA_017631745.1 Clostridia bacterium
GAGCAGACTCACATTATGATGTGCTTTGACGGTGTCGGCATTGAGCACGAGGATTTATATCCCTTGCAGGTGTGTATGTTTATCCTCGGCACCGGTACCTCGTCAATGCTTTATCAGAGAATCAGAGAAGAGCTTGGTCTTTGCTACAGTGTTGATTCCTGGCTTGGCAGATACCGTGGCGGCGGATACATTGCCATAGCAATGAGCCTTTCGCCCGCATCGGAAGAAAGAGCTATAAACGAAGTGACAGATATAGTCGGCTCTTTCAGCAGAAATGTTACCGAAAGGCAGGTTGACATTGCAAAAGAAAAGCTGATTTCAAGCCTTATAATGTCTCGTGAACAGCCTCAGTCAAAGCTTTCATCAATGGGATATAACCTGCTTATGGTTGACCACTTTGTGGAAGATGATTATATAATCGACAGCATTAAGGCTATTACTCTTGATGATGTGATTGCCGTCAGTGAGAAATATCTGCGCCTTGATAAAATGTCCTTTACGGCAGTAGGCAAGGTGAAATCACAGCAGGAATATGAAAAAATCATATCAAAGGCTATAAATAAGGAAGATGAAAAATGAGCAATATATCCTCAGCAAAAAGAATTGTAGTAAAAGTGGGTACATCTACCCTTACATATGAAACAGGTAAAATCAACATCAGACGAATGGTAAAGCTCTGCAGTGTCCTTGCAGACCTGCACAACTCAGGTATGGAGGTTGTTCTCGTTACCTCAGGTGCAATCGGTGTTGGTGTGGGTAAGCTCGGTCTTAAAGAGAGACCTAAGGATATCCCCGGCAGACAGGCCGCTGCAACAGTCGGTCAGTGCGAGCTGATGTTTATGTATGATAAGCACTTCGGTGAAAACGGTGTGAAGACAGGTCAGCTTCTTATCACAAAGAGCGACATCGAAAACGACCAGAGAAGAGAAAATCTCGAAAATACCTTTGAAAAACTTTTTGAATATGGCGCAGTGCCCATCATAAACGAAAACGACAGTGTTGCAACAGAAGAAATCGTTTACGGTGACAATGACTCACTTTCAGCTATTGTCGCAAGACTCATCAAGGCTGATGCTCTTGTTATTCTTTCAGATATCGACGGACTTTTCGATGATAATCCCAACGAAAACCCCGATGCAAGACTTATCCCCATAGTAAAAGAAATCAATGACGATATAAAAGCTCTCTGCGGCGGTGCAGGTACCAACAGAGGTACAGGCGGTATGATAACCAAGATTCATGCGGCAGAAATTGCCACAGAGGCAGGCATTCCCACCGTTGTTATGAATGGCACAGCACCTCAGGACATATACAAACTTATTGACGGTCACAGTGTGGGTACTCTTTTCACTGTGAAATAAAGGAGAATACATATGGACGCTTTATCTAAGATTCTTGCACTTCTTTTTTCTCTTATAACTATGCTCGGAGTTATCCCTAAAAGCATACCGTCGGCAGTAACTCTACCTGAAATGAAAGAGGATGAGATTATCTTGAATATCGGCGATTACAGCTTCAGTTATGACGAAGGTAGTTTTGCTCTTGCCTATGAGGGAACCACTATGTTCTCTTCTGCTGTAAGCGAAGCGAAAATCGGTGGAAGTGTGATTTCTTCGGCAGCTTATGCGGATGTTGCACTTATGCAGGAAAAGATAAGTGACATAAGAGGTGAGGGCGTAAAAATAACTGCCATTCTCACCGACAGCAATAAACCTACAATGAAACAGCACTTCACTTTTTATGAGACTACAAGCTACTTCCTCGTAAGCACAGAGTTTGTCTCTGACGAGGGTGAAGTTGCTTCAAACTATATAGCGCCCATTGTTATCAGAAACGGCAACATCCAGAACGGTAATCCTCGTTATACCAACTTTCTTAAGGTACCCTTTGACAATGACGGTTGGGCAGAGTTTGAAACTGCCTCTGTTATGGAAGATGCCCTCGCTCACGAAGTAGGTGCATTTTTTACACCCGACAACAAAGACGGACTCATCATCGGCTCTGTTACTCACGACACCTGGAAATCAGCTGTAGAATATAAAAGCAAGCTCGCAGCTATTGATGAGGTTTATGTTTATTCAGGTGCAAATACAGCTCTCACCCGTGATCAGTCACCCCACGGCACAGTACACGGCGAAAGCATTTCATCAGCAACTTTCTTTGTTGGTTTCTATGACCAATGGAAAGAGGGTATGAATGAGTATGCAAGAATAAACACAACCTTTACTCCTAAGCGTCAGTCAGTAGGCAACAGCAATCCTATCGGCTGGAACAGCTGGGGCTCAATTCAGAGTGACATCAACTACGAGAGTGCTGTTGCTACATCCGATTACATAAAAGAAAACTTTCAGGATACCTGGAAAGACGAAGAAAATGTAGTTTATGTAAATCTTGACTCATACTGGGATAATCTCTCATATGAACAGCTTTGCAGTTTCGTCAAGCACTGCGAGGAAAACGGTCAGGTTGCAGGTGCATATTTTTCTCCCTTTGTTATGTGGTGGGACGAATACGGTATGCAGAACAACTATGTTGCAGATACAGGTATTTCCTTTAACGATATCCGTCTTAAAAAGGCAGACGGCACATATTACGGCAACGATATAGACGGTTGCTATCCTATGGATGTTACACATCCTGCAGCACAGCTGAATTTCAAAAATAATCTGGAAAGACTTTTAAGCTGCGGCTTCAAATACATAAAGCTTGACTTTCTTGTTCACGGCTCCCTTGAGGGCGACTATTACGATAAGAGCATTCAGACAGGCATTCAGGCTTATAACTATGCTATGGGTAAGGTGGCTGAAATTCTCGGCGACGATGTATTCATCAACCTTTCAATGGCTCCCATATTCCCGTATAACTATGCTAATGGCAGACGCCTTTGCTGTGACACATATTATAAAATCAACGAAACCGAGTATATGATGAATTCGCTCACCTACGGCTTCTGGCAGAGCGAGCTTTATGATTGGATAGACCCTGACCATATAGTTGTCTGGGGCAAAGACGGCAAGGCAAACGAGAGAGCTGCAAGAAGCAGACTGCTTTCTGGTATTGTTACAGGCGGCAGTTTCCTTACAGGTGATAATTATGTAAATCCTGCAAAGGACGCCGACAAGGCTCACCAAAGATATACTGAGCTTCTCACCAACGAAAAGCTTATTGAGGTATTAAAAATCGGCAAGCCCTTTGAGGCTGTACTCAATAAAAAATTACCCTATGCCGCTGATATGTTCACTCTCGAATACGAGGGTAAAACTTATGTGGCAATGTTTAACTACAGCAATGTTGCAATTAAGACTTTAAGTTTTGAAGTCCCTGAAAAATCCGTTGCAACAAACCTTTTTACAGGCAAAACGCAAAAGGATATAGCAGGCAAAATTTATGTTACTCTTCAGCCGTCAGACAGTGTTATCTTCGAAATAACGGCAAAATAAAAGGAGAATTCCCAAATGCTTACACAATTAGGTATCGGTGCAAAGAAAGCCGAGAGAGTGCTTATGACAGCCACAAGCGAAATGAAAAACAAGGCTCTTGAGGCTATTGCAAAAGCGCTCATTGAAAACACAGCATACATAGAAGAAAACAACAGAATTGATATAGAAAACGCCCGTAGTAACGGAATGAGCGAGAGTATGATTGACAGACTCAGCCTCAATGAAAGCCGTATCAGAGCTATCAGCGATGCGGTGCTTCAGGTAGCGAGCCTCGATGACCCTTGCGGTAAGGTTGTCAGCGGCACTAAGAGACCCAACGGTCTGCTTATTGAAAAAGTAACAGTACCCCTTGGCGTTATCGCTGTTATATTCGAGGCAAGACCCAATGTTACAGTTGATGCGGCAGCTCTTTGCCTCAAGTCGGGTAATAGTGTTATTCTCAGAGGCGGTAAGGAGGCCATCAACTCAAACAAGGCAATGACCGCCATTATGCGAAAGGCCGTTGCTTCGGCAGGTCTGCCCGAGGATTGCATTCAGCTTGTAGAAGACACATCCCGTGAAAGCGCAGTAGCACTGATGAAAATGAACGACTATGTTGATGTGCTTATTCCGAGAGGCGGTGCGGGTCTCATCAAGTCCTGTGTTGCCAATGCTACAGTACCCGTAATCGAAACAGGTACGGGTAACTGTCATATTTATGTTGATAAAGATGCTGACCTTGATATGGCTGCCGAGATTATCTTCAACGCCAAAACCTCAAGACCGAGCGTCTGCAATGCCTGCGAGAGTCTTGTTATCCACCGTGATGTTGCCAAAGAGGCTCTGCCTATGATTAAGGCTAAGCTTGACGAGAAAAATGTCATTATCCACGGCGATGACGAAACAGCGAAAATTATCCCCGATGTTATAATTGCAACTGAAGAGGACTATGCTAAAGAATATCTCGGATATGAAATCAGCATTAAAATTGTCTGTGATATAGACGAAGCCATTGAGCATATTATGAAATACACAAGCTCTCACAGTGAGTGTATTGTGACAAATAACTATTTTGCACAGAAGAAGTTTACTTCTCAGGTGGATGCTGCGGCAGTATATGTCAATGCATCAACAAGATTTACCGACGGCGGTGAATTCGGCTTCGGTGCGGAGATAGGAATTTCCACACAGAAGCTTCATGCGAGAGGTCCATTAGGTCTTCCCGAGCTGACAAGTATGAAATATATCATTTCAGGCGAGGGACAAATCAGATAAGGCGGTGTAAGTGTGAAAAAGAAACGCTCAAAACCCAATCTCATAGTCGGTATTTTAGTGCTTGCCCTGGCACTGGTAGGCTGTGTTTCATTGGTCATCGCTGCTATGCAGAGCATCGATAAGACTATCAGCGATAAAAATGCTGAGAAATACGGCAAATATGAAGACTTCATCGCTCCCGTAATTATGAATGACCCCGATACCTTTGACGATGTTACAGTTGCAGACCCGGGTCAGCTTATGAGTATCGCTATATGGTCTGTACTTGACAGCAACCCTAAGCCTGACAAATACGAATACATCGATGACGGTATGCTCCTTCCCGAGAGTGAGGTTGAAGAGAAATTCATATCTCTTTTTGGCAGTGAGGTCAGAATAAACCATACCAATGTTGATGGCGGCGGCATTGATTTCAGATACAGCGAAAAAAAGAAAGCCTATGTTATTCCTATTACGGGTATCACGCCGATATATACTCCGAAGGTAACAGACGCCAAGGAGAAAACCTCCAGCATTGAGCTGACGGTCGGCTATCTTTATTCAGGCGACTGGCAGCAGGACAGTCAGGGTAATATGATTTCTCCCGAGCCGGGCAAATATATGAAAATCACTCTTGGTATAAACAGTGACGGCACTTATTTTGTAAGAGCAATTCAAAAAATAAGTGATTAAAAAATGTAATTTATGTTAATGTTTTTATAAGTTATTGACTTTTAAATTAAAAAATTATATTATAGTATATGTAGAGGTATTTTTTGGCGCATAAGCTATATTTTGTGCAAAAAAAATACGACAGACTAAAATCCGCAGGAGGTACAAAATGAAAAAATCTTTTAAGAAGCATCTTATGCTTGTATTGATTGTTGTAGCTATTCTCACAGCAACTTTCAGCATTTCATATGCAGCATCAAACGGTTTGCCTGATACTATTGTCTGCTCAAACTGTAATTCAACACAGAAGGCAGAATTAGGCAACAAGATTGAGCCTCAGTGTGACGCAGAGGGCTATACCGAAATCATTTGTTCAAACTGTAAAACACTTTACGGTACTACAGCAACTGTTGATAAGCTCGGTCACAAAACAGAAAGCTACACCTATACTCTCGAAAAGAACGGTGAGTATTTTGAACACATCAAAAAGTGTACAAGAGAGCTTTGCAATTATACAGAAGCTGAAAGCAGACTTGTAGCAGATGATCAGGGCGAGGTAACAGCAGTTCCTGTAAAATACTGCCAGGTTAATTTTACCAACAACTTTGTTGCAGAAGTTTTTGAAAGCAATGTTTTCTGTCCTTATGCAAAGCTTGCTGCAGTTGATGCAGATAATGCATATTCAACAAAGACAGAAACAATCTATGTTGAGTTCCCTGCCGGTAAGGCTGAAACTCCCGTTGTTGCTTCAGGCACACCTTACCGTATGGCTGACAGATATTACGGCAGATATATTTTTGCAGGTTGGCTCACTCAGGCTCAGATTGATGAAGCTTATACCGCATCAGCCTCAACCTCAACATTCGGTTTAAAATATGACACTCACGAAATCTGCAACGGCAAAAACCTTGTTATCAACAGCACAACAGGTAAAAAAGAAATGTCAAAGGCAGATAAGGATTATTACGACAATCTTATAAATGCCGCTGAGGCTAATGTTCCTGCTGTTACAGCAACAACAGCCGCATGCTATGACCTTTACGCTATTTTTGAGGTTGACACAGCCGTAGAGCACACAGTTAATTTCTACAACTATGACGGTACTCTCTTATACAGCGATAAGGTTAACCACGCAACACAGTCAGCTAAATTCGAGGGCGATCTCCCCGAAAGAGAAGATAACCTTGAATATACATACGACTTCCTTTATTGGAATCTTTACGGCACAGCAACACAGATGAGCTCATACCGTGACATTGATGCTGTTTACGGAGATGTAAATGTTATAGCTCATTACAGAAACAACCTTAGACATTACAAGCTCCTTTTCTGTGATTTAGACGGTAAGCCCATTATCGATACATTCGACAGAGTTACTCTTGCAGGCTTTGGCAAAACAAACGACGATATTCCCGAGGTAGGCTTAGAAATCAACAACAATAAGATGGTTAAGCCCTTCTATGATGAAAGATATATCTATGAGCCCACAGGCAAATGGCTTGTTCCTTCACGCGGAAACTATGTTGTAAATCTTAATCATGTAACACTTCCCGATGGTACTCTCGACGAAAATGAAATTGAGTATATCGTACTTGTACCTCAGTATCAGAAGTATGTCAGAATGTATAAGCTTGCAGTTGATATTATCTATGATGATGACAAAAACTATCATCCTGAAGAAATTGATCTCCAGGTTACAAATGCAGAAGGCAAGGTAGTCGGTTTTGCAACTGTAGACCGTAGTGAAAAGTACTACAAGGACAAGACATACAGAATTTCATTCGACGTAGAATACAGCAGTCAGTACACTATAGTCGGCACATCAACAGGTTATAAGGGTACAGGCGGAACAATGTTCCACACAATGAACCCCACTACTCCCGATGATGACGGCCCCGGTCAGGTACTCGTAACTATGAAGGTTCTTGAGGGCGATCCCTGCGGATGTATCTGTCACACATTCTTCAAGCCTGTTTGGGTTGGTATTCTTAACCTCCTCAACTCACTGTTCAAGTTAGAGTTCGTATGCTGTGAAGATATGTTTGCAAACATCGGCAGTGAGCTCAACTACGGTCCCTGATAATAAAGTATGATAATATTTATACCGGACATTCAAACGAGTGTCCGGTATTTTATGTGTTGATTTTTAAATAAAACAAAAACCCTGCATCAAAAAAATGCAGGGTTAAATGTGAGCTTATTATAATGTGGTGGACTCTGCGTTATCAGAGTTTTTAAAGAATGCAACTAATTTCATAATAAAATCAGCAAGAATTTTGAAAAATTCAGCCCAATCCATTTTGCAATCCTCCTTACTTGTATTCCTATTACGAATACAAGTATATACTATAATCGCAGTTTTGTCAACAAATTATTAAAAAACAATTTACCATTTATTGAAAAATTATATTTATTGAAAATTACGGCAGTGTTCTGTTTGAGAACACTGCCGTATAATATAGTTTAAACTGTTGTTTCGTCAGTATCAGTTTCTTCAACAACCTCTTCTTCAGCTTTGGGTTCAAGGTTGTGCTTGATGAAAAGAGGATTTTCGGGGGTGATGAGTTTGACAGCTCTTTCAAGAATATGTATCATTACTTCTCTGTGAGTGCCGCCGTATTCACCGTCAAGAGTCCAGCTTACATCTTCGTCAAGGAATGAGAATCTGATCTGGCTTGTTCTGAGATAGAGAACTCTTTTTGGATTATAAACCTGGTTTCTTACTTCAAGAACTGTTCTTGCAACGTTCGGAATAGACATTTTACGAACAAGGAACACTTCAAAAACACCGTCGTTAAGTCTTACATCTTCTTTTCTCAGGGGGAATATGCCTGCAATTGAGGTAGAGTTTGAAACTGAACCGAAACAGAATTCGCCTTCTTCAACACCACCGTCGTGTTCAACTCTCATACGAATACCGTGAATATCTTTGATTTCTTGCAAAGCAGATAATACATAAGCAGTATGACCGAGACGGTTCTTAAGCTTCTGAGGAGTAGCGTAGGTGTTCTTTGTAAGCGCGCCGAATGATGCGATATATGAGAAATATCTGTTGTTGAAAAGGCCTATATCGTAATCATTTATGTTGCCTTTTTTTATAATGTCAGCGGCAGCTTCTGCGTTGGCGGGTATGCCGAGAGTTGTTGCGAGGTCGCAGGTAGTACCTGAGGGGAAATATCCGATAGGTGCACGGCGGGGCATATCCATAACGCCGTTTATTGTTTCGTTGTGAGTACCGTCGCCGCCGCAGCAAACTACTATATCGTGATCGTTCAGTTCATTCTTAACGATATTTGTTGCGTCGCCCTGGCAAGTTGTTTCTCTTGTTGTGAATTCGAAGTTTTGCTTGGAAAACTTCTCCATAATTTGAGCAGCACTGATTCTGGTCTTTGTTTTACCTGAACAAGGATTAACAATAAGTAAGACCTTTTTAATTTTTTCTTTCATTTTTTTACCTGTCAATGACTCGTGAATGGGCCTTGACTCCTTTCTCACACTCTGGCAAATAAGCCATAAAATTAAATAGTGCAACAGATAACTGCTGCACTATTATTTTACACCACAATGTCTGAAAAGTCAAACATAAAATAATAATATTACTAAATTGACATATTTATGACAAGTTTATAATTTAAATACCTGAAAACAGGCCCTGCTCGATACCGTCGGTATCATAGTCACTATAGTATTCATCGTTGTTATTGCTCTCGTCAGATTCGTTATCATCTGAGCCGTTGTCGTCATCATCACTGCTTTCCATATGATCATAGATGGCTGATGCCTCTTCATAAAGACGACGCTTTCTTGTAATGATTACAAGGCACACAATAAGTGCGGCCATAAAGATTACAAGTGAAACGATAATCAGAATGCTGTAGTCGCAGATTACTGAGAGCACAGAGCCTACAGAGCTGTATTTTGCAACTATAACGCCCATACTAAGGTCACGGTTAATAAGCTGTACGCCGTCAGCGGTCTGTGTAATATAAAGATAGTCGCCCGAAAGATTGGTTGTGCTTGCAGTGACCTTGCCGAAATCGTAAGTGTGAGTTGCCTGATTTACAAAAACATAAAGGTCATCGGCCTGGGCATATACATTTTCTGTGATTACTAGGTCGCCTTTGTTAAGACCGATAGCTTCGGTTTCGGGTACACTGAAGGCTCGCAGATTGCCTGAAAATGCCTTGCCGGTATCAACGCCGAATACGCCTGAAATAACCGCAGTCGCAGCTGCAGCAATAAAGCAGATAACAACAGCTATTGACATCAGGATTTTAAGACCTGTTCTTTTTTTTGGCGCATCGTAGTCATCGAAATCTTCCTCGGCTTCCTCTGCTTCTTCACCGTCAGATTCGGTAGCTTCCGTGGGATAATCCTGAAAAGTCTCTTCGGCTTCTTCTGTCGGATAAATCACAGCTTCATTCTGCTGAGGTTCTTCCTCTATGATTTCTTCAGCCGTTTCCTGAACTGTTTCTTCTGTAGGATAAACCACAGTCTCCTGAGAAATTTCCTCAGCTTCGTCAAGTTCTTCAGGCACACAGATGATTTCTTCTGCTTCGTCGTTTAAACTTTCGGGTAATTCCTCGTCGAAAACCTCTGTCCAATTACCGCCGGTATGACTTCTCTTGCTTTCGTCGCTGACTGAGAAAACATCCTCAAATACCATTCCTGCAGGAGGAGCGTCGGGATAAACAACTTCATCTTCAGCTGTCTGAGCTTCTTCTTCTGGATAGATTACAGCCTCTTCAGTTTCCTCTTGAGCTGTTTCTGCTTCTTCGGCAACTTCTTCAAAAGCCGGAGTCTCTTCAGTGACTGCCTGAATTTCTTCTTCTGATTCATCAGTCATATCAGAAACCGCTTCTGCATTCTGATAAACTTCCTGAGGGTCATATGTGATGTCTTCTTTGGGAGCTGAAACCGACATAAAAGAGATATCGAGAGCTGAGTCTTCATCCTCTTCATATTCATCCTCGGCGTCGAAGTCAAGGTCAGCTTCCATATAATCATAAAGATCCATAGACTCCTGAGTCTCGGCTGTATCGTTTTCTTCAGGCGAATTTGAATATTCGTCAACATACTCTGTGTCGCTTTCTTCGGCAGAGTCCTCATCTGATTCATCGTAGGAATCAAAGAGCTCATCTGCAGTATCGAAGTCGTCATCGTCGTATTTATTCTTCTTTTTAAAGAAGCTGAATACTGATTTTTTTGTTGAGGGCTCGTCGTCATCGTCGGACATAACTCTCATATATTCTTCCATCAGCTCGCTTCTCTCAGTGCTTGTGATGCGCACTCTTGAGGGAGCAGGACGGGGAGTGTGGTCAAATTTTGTTTCGGGCTGAGCCTTGACGGGTGTAGCCTCGGGCTCTGCAACTTTAGTGGCTGTGGGTGCCTTGACAGCAGGTGCGGCAGCAACCTTCTGCACTGTGGGAGCAGGTACCGCTGTCTGAACGGGTGGTTGCTGAGCAGGTACTTCGGGCACTGTTTCGCGTACTGTGGGTATTTCGTGAGCAGGCTTATAAACGGGTGCTTCGGGAGCACTGAAATAATCGGCGAAGTTGCTGCCTGTATTCAGGGGTACATCGTCAGCTTTTTTCTCGGGCTCTTTAACGGGTGTGTGATAAACCTGAATACTTGGAGCAGGTCGCTTGATTTCCTGCACGGGCGCCTTGGGCTTTTCGGACTGAGCATAGCGCTTTAAAAAGTCGTTGGCAATGTTTGTGATGTCAGGGTCGAAGACCTGATTTTTATGTGCTTCTGCAGCCTTGTTTTCGAGCTGCTGAAATATATTTTCACTTTCGGGAGCTGTATCGGGTTCGGGTATGCTGAGCATATCGGAGCCTTCTTTTATGGCTCTTTCGGCTCGCATAGCTTTATCGTAAACATTATTGAGTTCACTTAGACTTTTTGGTCTGTGGTTAGCCAATTTATATCACTTCCTTCGCATTAAGGCAACAATCCAACAGTCAATTAATACTGAAGTCCTTTTTCCACAACTACACTTATCATATCGTTAACAGCCTTGAGGTTGTTCATAATTGTAGTGTTCTGAGTTCTGATCTCAACGGAATTTTCCATTGCCTTACGCTTGATTTCTCTTGCCTGGGCATTGGCGTTATCAACAATCTCGCGAGCCTTGCGGTCAGCGTCGGCCTTTGACTGAGCTACTGTTTTTGAAAGCTCAGCAAAAATGTTGCCGATTACTTCGTTCTGGTTTTCTTCGCTGATAGTAAAGTACAGACCGTAATCGTCAATGCTCTTTTTGAGCTCCTCATATTTTCTTTCCATTTCTTCGCCCCATGCAACAGCGTTTGCATATTCCTGCTGAATCATGGTGATGTATTTATTTACCTCTGTAATTTCATAACCGCGCTCGGTAACTGTAAAGTTAATATCAGACATTTTAACGTCACTCCCTGAATTAATCATAGTAATCTGATTATAATAATCCATTCTTTGAAATTATACCTTATTAGCGATAAAAATTCAACCTAATTAACATAAAATTAAATAAAACATTATAATCATTATTCAACGGTTACGGATTTTGCGAGATTACGGGGTTTGTCGACCTCGCAGCCCCGTTTTACAGCCGTATGATAGCTCAGAAGCTGCAAGGCAATTACGCCGGCAAATGGAGAAAACATATCGCAGATGTCTGATTTTATTGTAATTACATTATCCTCATGGCCGAACAAAGGCCTGAACTCTTCTCTTGTTATAGCCGTAATCTTAGCACCTCTTGCCTTTACCTCCTTGATGCCGCTGAGTGTCTTTGGAAATATGTCCCGTCTCAGACATACCGCCACCACGGGAGTACCCTTTTCAATAAGAGATATGGTGCCGTGCTTGAGCTCGCCTGCAGGGTAAGCCTCGCAGTGGATATAGCTTATTTCCTTGAGCTTCAGTGATCCCTCAAGGCTCAGGGCATAGTCGGTGTTTCTGCCTATGAAATATATGTGCTCGGCATTTTTCAGCCTGTCTGCAAGACTACACAGACACTCGTTGGATGTCAGCTCTTTTTCTATGGCGCTGTCAAGGCTGAGGATTTCCTTTATGAGCTTTTCCTTTGTTTCGGCGCTCAGAATTCCCTTTTTATCAGAGAGGAAAACGGCAAGGAGACTGAGCACTGCAATCTGACAAAGATAGGCTTTTGTAGTGGCAACGGCTATTTCAGTGCCTGCCTTGGTATAAATCAGTCTGTGGGCTTTTTGAGCCATTGTGCTGCCCTCAACATTGACAATGCACAGAGTCTGCGCACCCTTGCTTTTTGCCAGCTCAAGAGCGGCTATGGAGTCCGCAGTTTCACCGCTCTGACTTATAACTATCACAAGAGTATTTTCGTTAAGGGGTACATTGCCATATCGGAACTCGCTTGCAATTTCTGCAGAGGTGCTGATACCTGAGAGCTCTTCAATGATATACCTGCCGTAAACGCCTGCGTGATAAGCAGAGCCGCAACCGACAATGTAAATGTGCTCGAGTCCGCAGACGAGCTTTGATGAAAACCTTGCAAGAGGAAAGCTGATATCTCCGCCGCTGTAATAGGCATTGACAGTGTTCTTATATGCTGAGGGCTGTTCGTAGATTTCCTTGAGCATATAGTGGCAAAAGCCGTTCTTTTCGCTGTCAGAGCAGTTGAAAGCTACAGTACGGGCTGTCTTTTCTATGGGGTTACACTCCTTGTCAAAAAAGCTCAGAGAGCTTTGAGTGATTTCGGCAAGCTCATAATCTTCAAGACAGTAAATGCTTTCGCAGTGTACGCCCGAGGCACAGCAATCGGAAAAGACAAAATTGCCCTCACTGCTTCTGCCGATAAGCAGGGGAGAGTCTTTTTTTGCGCAGAAGATAGTTTTCGGGTAATCCTTATGGATAATTGCAAGAGCGTAAGAGCCCTCTAAGGCATTAAGTGTTTCTGCAATACACAAAAGGGGATTACCCTTATAGTTTTTTTCGAGAAGCTGACAGACAACCTCAGTGTCCGTATCGGAGAGAAAGTGGTAGCCCTCACAGCTCAGCTGCTCTTTTATTACGGCTGAGTTTTCTATGATGCCGTTGTGCACAATGGCAAAGGAACTGTTTCTGCTCAGATGCGGATGTGCATTGCGGATAGACGGCTCGCCGTGAGTTGCCCAACGGGTGTGTCCGATACCGCAGAAAGAAAAAAGCTCAGGTGTGACAGCTTTTTCGAGCTCGGATATTTTACCCTGCCGTTTAAGAACGAATATATCATTTGCCATTTGTAAAGCTATTCCCGACGAGTCATAACCGCGGTATTCCAATTTTCTGAGCCCTGTCATAAGATAGGGAACAGCGTTGTTTTTTCCTGTATATCCGATAATTCCGCACATAAGTTTTGCTCCTTACTGAAAAATAATAAAAAAACACTTTTTCTACAATCTATTTTATGATATACTTATGTAAATATTATGATTTTAAGATTGGAGATATAATATGAAGATTGTCAGTTTATTAGCTCCCGTTGCTGTCGGTATCGCTTCCTTCGCCGCAGCCGAGATAAAGGCTTCAAAGGGCAATGCCACAGAAGCTCCCGATGTACTGCTTATTTTAGGCTGCAGAGTCAGAGGCGAAGAGCCGGAAGAAACCTTGCAGATGCGTATTGATGCGGCGGCAGAGTACCTGAAAAATAACCCGAGCGTTATTGCTATTGCCTGTGGCGGTATTGTTCACGAGGACCAGTATAAGAGTGAGGCGCAGGCTATTTGCGAAAGCCTTGTGGCTCAGGGTGTGGAAATTGAAAGAATTATTCTTGAAGATAAGTCCACCACCACTCAGGAAAACTTCAGAAACGCCATAGAGATTATGAGCAAAATGAACGACAGTGATATGAAGGTCGCAATACTTTCAAGCGAGCATCACCTCCTCAGAGCAAGTCTGCTTGCAAAAAAATGCGGACTTAAGGTCAGCACGGTACCGGCACCGAGTCCGAAAAAATTACTGTTTAAAAACTATGCAAGAGAGTTCATCTGCTTTGCAGAGTTTCTTAAAGGATAAGGAGAAGAAATATGGCTAATGTAGAAATGCAGGCTTATAAAATCAGCGCTGTAGAATTTAAAAACAATGTTCAGGGTAAAGAAAAGCTCTCTTTCAGCAACAAGATTTCATACAACGTCAAGTATTCTCAGAAGCAGTTTTGCGAGGGAGCGCTGACAGTTGAGGTCTTAGATAAGGAAAAGCCCGATACTATCAGCATTAAGTTTACCCTTAACGGAGCTTTCAGAATACTTAAGGATACGGAAAAAGAGTTTATACACGTGGAAACCTTCAAAGAGCTTTTCCCTATAGCCAAGGCTTTTGTTGTCACCCTAACCTCCAATGCAGGTATCCCGCCCATCTTCCTTAAAAATATCGACATTGAAAGCCAGGAAATTTACAGAATGGAAATGGGCAAATAAGCCTTAGGAGGTAGATTATGTCAGAGCTTTTAAATCAGCTTAAGGATGAAGAACTCGATTTTACCGTGCGCTTTACAGATACAGACGGTGAATACGGTGAGTATGAGTTTCTCGATATAGTTTTATATAATAATTGCGAATATGTTATTGTGTCGCCTCTTGATGCTGACGGATATGTGGATATATTCCGCATTATGGGCGTTAACGATAAAGAGGTCTATGTCAGAGTGCAGGACGATGAAACTCTTGAAAAGGTCTTTGAGATTTTCAGAGTGAAAAACGAAGACGAGTTTGATTTCGAGTAAAGCGGATAAATATTTTTCGCTTCAACGCGATAAATTGTTAAAACACTATTGACCTGGTGATTTTAATTTGATAAAATAAAAAACAAGATTTCTCTCAGGAGATGATGAAGACATGAAAAAATGCACAAAGATAATTTTAGGTACTGCTTTCGCAGCAGCTACCTGTCTTGCCGTTACGGCAGGGTACATAGCCTATATAAAAAATAAGGATGCAGTTTTGCCGGAGGGCTTTACCGTTACTGCCCACACAGGCTGCGAGGGTACAGCAGACAACTCTCTTGAAGCTATTGAAACGGGTTATCTCAGCGGAGCCGATATAGTTGAATTTGATGTTCACTTCAATTCAGAGGGCGAGCCCGTGCTTGCTCACGACTATGCTGCCGACGACAGCGTTAAGCTCAGAGATGCATTTGAGTTTATTGCAAAGTGCGAAGGCCTTCGTGTAAATGTAGACTGCAAAACAACAGATAATCTTAAGGCAATTACAGCCATTGCAGAGGAATGCGGTGTCAAAGACAGAATTTTCTATACTGGCATTGAGGTCAAGAACGTTAAAACAGTCAAAGCTGATACGCCTGAAATAGAGTATTATCTTAACACCAAAATTGATAAGACTCGCATAAACGATGAGCATTATATCCGCTCTCTTGTAACATTGACAAAAGCTGTTGATGCCCGCGGACTTAACATTCACTTCAGCAATGCATCGAAAAAAATGGTTAAGATTTTTCACAGTGAGGGCCTTGAGGTTTCGGTTTGGACTGTCAACAAGGAATTTGATATGTATAAGGTCTTGCATTTAGGCTGTGATAATATCACAACAAGACAGCCCTCAATGCTTAAAGAAATAATTGCTAACAAAACAAAATAACCCCTTAGGAGGATAATACAATGGAAAAAATCAAAATGGGTAAAATCGTCGAGATGGACGGCGACGAGATGACCAGAATTATCTGGAAACAGATAAAGGATGAGCTTCTTTCACCTTATGTTGAGCTCAATACTGAATATTACGACTTAGGACTTCCCTACAGAGACGAGACCAATGACCAGGTCAGCATCGATGCAGGTGAGGCTATCAAAAAATATCATGTGGGCGTTAAGTGTGCAACTATCACACCCAATGCGCAGAGAGTTGAAGAGTACAAGCTCAAGGAAATGTGGAAGAGCCCCAACGGTACTATCCGTGCAATTCTTGACGGTACTGTTTTCCGTACTCCTATTCTTGTAAGCGGCATCAAGCCTACAGTAAGAACATGGCAGGCACCTATCACTATTGCCCGTCATGCATACGGCGATGTTTATAAGGCAAGCGAATTCCGTACCACAAAGCCCGGTAAGGCTGAAATCGTTTTCACATCAGTTGACGGTGAAGAGGAGAGAGCAACAATTTACGATTTTGAATGCGGCGGCGTTATTCAGGGTATGTATAACAAAGACAGCTCAATCGAATCATTTGCACATTCTTGCTTCCAATATGCTATCAGCACAAAGCAGGACCTCTGGTTCTCAACCAAGGACACAATTTCAAAGAAGTACGACCAGACCTTCAAGCTTATCTTTGAGGATATCTATAACAAAAACTATAAGGAAGACTTCGAAAAGCTCGGTATCGAGTATTTCTATACCCTTATAGATGACGCTGTTGCAAGAGTTATCCGTTCAAAGGGCGGTTACATCTGGGCTTGCAAAAACTACGACGGTGACGTTATGAGTGATATGGTATCAACTGCTTTCGGCTCACTTGCAATGATGACAAGCGTACTCGTTTCACCCGATGGCAACTACGAATACGAAGCTGCTCATGGCACAGTTACACGCCACTATTACCGTTATCTTGAGGGCGAAAAGACATCAACCAATCCCATCGCAACCATTTTTGCATGGACAGGTGCTCTTCGCAAGCGCGGTGAAATGGACGGCAACGATGCGCTTATGGCTTTTGCTGATAAGCTTGAAAAGGCTTGTATTGACACTATTGAAAGCGGCAAGATGACCAAGGACCTTGTTGGCCTTTGGGAGGGCTGTGAAGCTACAGCACTTACAACTGAAGAATTCATCGGTGCAATCAGAGAAAATCTCGACAAGGCAATGGCATAAGAGCATCAGCGCATTTTTGATTACTTTTTGTGCGCCAACAAAAAGTAATGCCTGCCCGGCGAGGGCGAACATAATTATGAATTATGAATTTCGGGGGAGTAAGAGGAGAAATCAACTTGCTTTCCCGTTTTTTAATTACGAGGTTAAGAAAATTGTTAATATAACATTAAAAGAAATAATTAAAAGAAAAATACAATTTAATTTGAATGATTCAGAGGAAGAATTAATTGAAACAAATGCGGGTTATATTCGGGGATACAATCAAATGTTGGCAGATATGGATTTGACGGAAGATGATTTTGTCGCTAAATATTCTAAAATCATAAGGGGGGTGGATTTAGGAAACAAAAACGAAAATATTGATGAGCTGTGTGGATATAACAATGCTATTGTAAACATATTAAGCTTGTTGGATGAAAAATATTTATACGAGGATATATAACAACAAAAGTAGCAAACTTCAAAATCTGCTACTTAAACTTTTTTATATATTAACCAGCTGTTATTAGTTTAAGCTGATATTTTGTTGTGTTGGTGTGGGAACGATTTTATATATTCGGCAGAGCCTGTCGCGCAATTCATAATTTATAACTGAATAAAACAAAAACCGCCGAGAAACTCGACGGTTAATTTGTTTTAAATTAGTCAGCTGTGTAAGCCATGAGTGCTACCTGACGAGCTCTCTTGATAGCTGTTGTGAGTTCACGCTGATGACGAGCACATGTGCCTGTTACACGGCGGGGGAGAATCTTAGCTCTGTCTGATGTGAACTTGCGAAGCTTCTGAACGTCCTTGTAGTCGATAGCTTCAACTTTATCTACGCAGAATGCGCAAACCTTCTTGCGTGACTTTCTGTTAGGACGTGCGCCTTTTTCGTATGCCATGAGTAATTACCTCCTGTTAGTATTTTAGATTAAAAGGGTAAATCTTCGTCGTCATCGATTTCTTCGAAATCTGAGGGAACTGCTGTCTGATAAGCAGGAGCCTGAGCAGGTGCTGCAGCTACGGGAGCTACTGAGCCTGTTTCAGCCTTTGAACCGCAGAATGAAACTTCTCTTGCAAGAACTTCGAAAGCTGTTCTCTTGTTGCCGCTGTTATCCTCGTAGTTACGAGTCTGGATTGAACCCTGAACGGCAATCATTGAACCCTTAGCGAAATATCTGCTTACAAAGTTAGCAGTGCTTTCCCAAGCGACGATTGTGATAAAGTCTGCCTGTCTCTGCTCTCCGGGCTTTGCATATGAACGGTCAACAGCAATGCGGAAAGTACAAACAGATTTACCTGTTGTGGTGGTACGTACTTCGGGGTCTGCAACAAGGCGACCCATAAGTGTTACGCAGTTAAGCATAATAGCTCCTCCTTATTTTCTGATAGTGAGAACACGGAGAACGCCGTCTGTGATCTTAGCGATACGCTCAAGTTCTGCGGGGAACTCGGGAGCTGATGCATAAGTCATAAGAACATAAGCGCCTGTTGTCTCATCATCGATGGGGTAAGCGAGTGTGCGAACACCGTCGTTACCGCCGAAAGGTACGCTAGCTTCGAGTGTGCCGTTCTTTGAAACGAGTTCTACGAACTTCTCTTCGAGAGCCTTTACGCTTTCTTCACCCTTCTTGACTGAAAATACGAACATTGTCTCATAATTGTTCATGTCTTTTTACCTCCTTTTGGTCTCTGGCCCTATAACTTCTATAGAGCAAGGAAAGTGTCTTTTAATGCTTTGCGCACTGACACAGTTAAGAATTATATCAGCTTATGGCTTTTAAGTCAAGCAAAAAGTGCAAATTTATTATATATTGTGTATCTTTTACTACTAAGACCTGCCTGAGTTGGCATTTTTTGTTGCAAAGCACTCCTTTAAGTGGTATAATTTATCGGTAACAGACCAAGACTCAGGGTGGTGAAGATATGAAAAGAATAATAAGCCTTGTAATAATTGCTTTGGTGATAGTCGGTTGCTTTACCGCCTGCAGCAGTCAGGGGTACCCCATAGCGGCGGATGATATTAAATTTTCTGAAGGCGAGTATGCTTATTGTCTGAGCATTACCAAAGACAAGGATACGGCCATGGAGCTTTGCAAAACATATGCAGCCGCCCGAAAGCTTATGGCAAATGAGGGTATCAGCCTGTCGGCTAACTATAAGAGGGTTGTTGCTGAAGAGACTGAGAGTAAGTGGAATCTTTTCTCGGCTTATTATGAGAGCATAGGTGTAACCAAGCAAGATATAACCTCAGTGCTCACTTATGAATATGCCAAGAAAGAGCTACTTGATTTTTACTACGGCGAAAACGGCAAAGATAAGGTCAGCGACAAGAAAATCCGCAGTGAGTTTGATAAGACATATGTGGGCTTCAAGGCAATCGAGGCTTCGTACACAAAGCTCAGCGATATGGGTGAGAGCGTGGAGCTGAGTGCCAACGAAAAGCAAAAGATAAAAAACAGCTTTACATCTATGGCAAAAAGCATAAATAACGGGTCAATGACAATTGACGATGCAAACGAGAGTTATAATGAAAGCATCGGTCTGATAGTTACCCAGACTCTTGATACGGTGCTGACAAAGCAGGGAGATGTTATCTACAAGGATGAATTTTTCTCTCAGGTACAAAAGCTTTCTGAGGGCGAGGCGACTGTAATAGAGTCGGGAAACAGCATATATCTTCTTCAGCGACAGAACATAACCAATGAAGAAGACGGCTTTGTTTTCCTTTATAAGGCGGAAATTTTAGAAAAGCTGAAAATGCCTGCGATTGAAAAGAAGCTTGCTTCTGTGGTGGAAGATATGCAGATTAAGGTCAATAAGAGACTTTTGCAGGATACAGCTGAAAGAGTTATAAACGAGTAACATAAAAGGAACAGGACACGCTCCTGTTCCTTTTATGTTATATAAGGTTATTTTTTCGCTAATTCTGCAATGATTGCAGCACATTCTTCCTGACCGAAAAAAGCGCTGTTGAGACAAAGATGATAGTTTTCGGTGGCACCCCATTCTCTGCCGGTATAGTATTTGTAGTTGACACTGCGCTTGGCATCCTTGTCAACAAGACGCTTCTCGGGACTCTTGTCTGTTACACCGTAAAGCTCGACTATGCGCTTTGCCTTGAAGGCATTGTCGGCATAGATGAAAACATTGAGACAATCCTCTCTGTCTTTGAGGATATAGTCTGCACATCTGCCAACTATAACACAGTTGCCCTTTTCAGCGAGCTCCTTGATAATACGGCACTGAGCTGACCAAAGATAGTCTGTGGCACTCATTGAAGTTCCTGCGTGTGGAGTACCCGAAGAAAAAGCATAAGAGAGGATACTCTTACCCGGGGCATATTCGCCGGCATCGGCAATGTACTCTGCCGAAAAACCTGTTTCTTCGGCAACTCGCTGAACGAGCTCGCTGTCATAATAGTCATAGCCGAGCTTTTCAGCCACAGCCTTGCCTATGCTTCTGCCGCCCGAGCCGAATTCTCTTGAAATAGTTATAATCTTTTTCTGCATATATACTCCTCCTTTGCACAAAGCCTTACGATAATTATATTATACAGTTTTTTCTGCGGTCATACAATATATAATATAGACAAAATACAGCGGTTATTTTTGTGGGGCGAGAAATTTAGTTTAAGACTGAGAAATACATTTTTATGCAAAGTGTTTATTTTGTATCATTGTATAAAAAACAGTATGCAAATTTGCTTAACAGTGTTTAGTTACTTTGATAAAAGTTATGGATAAATTATGTGCAAATTCACGAAAAATTAAAAAATATAAAAAAAATATTGACATTGCCGATTTAAAATAGTACAATGACATTGGATTAGATGGGGGATAGTATGATATTTTCCTCCTGCCAGATATAATTTTTCGAAAGGAGAAAGCACTATGTGGGATAACATTATAGCTATTTGGGATGAGTTTTTAGCATTCATGGATCGTGTTGTTCAGTGGCTTCAGTACGTATTTGGCGTAACAGATGAATGGCCCCCCGAAGATTATCCTCAGATCGACGAAAGATAATTGTGATTCACACCATAGAAAGGAGATTATACTATGGAATGGCCTGTAATGCTCGAAAAAATATATCTTGCATTCTCAAGAATTTTTGATGGTATCATCAATTTCTTTGCAAATATTGATCAGTATTTATAATCAAAAGCGAACCTCCCTTTTTCAGGGAGGTTCTTTTTTTGTACATAAGCAAAACCACGCGATGAACGCGTGGTTTTTTCTTTGGATATCAGCTTCCGATAAGTCCCTCAAGAAGAGATACATCGTATCCCTGGTCCTTATAGCGCTTATACATATCATAGTTATTTATAATATTGACTATTCTTGATACAAAGCAGGTAAAGCCTTTAAGAAGCCAGTTGGTGTTTCTGAAGGTGTGACCGCCTGCCTTGTCGCTTTTCTCTATACTCAGAGAGTAGATTTCTTTGTCGGTGTCAACTGTATAGGATTTGATGCCGAGAGAGTCTTCTGTGAACTCGAGAAGAGTGTAAATAGGCTCCTGACCCTCAAGGTAGGTAAATGCTGCGTTTTCGCCTATAGGAGGTACTGTGCCCTCGTCAGTCAGCAGAGGTGCAAAGTTATTAACTGAAGCAGATGAAAGATAAACTGTACCTGCAGGGTCAACAATTCCGCCTGTACCTGCAAGATCTGTAGCGGTTTTGTTGTTATATATTACATTTGAAACACTGTAATAATGACTGTGACCGTAAAGGCAAAGGTCAATGCCGTATTCGTCAAAAAGAGGAGTCCAGAGGAAACGCAAGAGAGCATTTTCTGTGTAAAGCCAATCCTCTCTTCCGCCAAACATATCGTGGTGCATTGTTGCGATTATCCATTTAGCATCTTCGTTTGCCTTAGTTGCTTGTTTAGTGAATCTGTAATGCTCACGCATTGATGTGTTGCAGGAATCGAACATCAGAAACAGCGCATCTCCGTAGCGTACCCAATAGTCTGTGCCGATGTATGATTTGAAGGTGAAATCCGCCTCATTGGGTAAAGCGGTGTAGTACTTATAGCCTATGCTCTTTCTGTCGTGGTTGCCGATAGCTGCAGCAAAGGGAATAGTCTTCATATAGTCGGGTGAGCTCAGGGCGATATATTCGTCTGTGAGACCCTCAGAAGCAAGGTCGCCGCCTGAGATGATAATATCGAGAGTGTCTTCAGTTTTTCCTACAGCAGACTCAAGAGTTTCGTTGTAGGTGTAAGAACGCTCTATGAGAGAACTTTTATTTTCATCTTCAATAGACATATGAATATCTGAAACATAAAGCGCAGTAAATCCGCCTGAGCCTCTGACAGTGAAGCTATAGCTTTCACTTATGAAGTCGCCACTGTGGCAGGTGTAGGTGTATTCGCCGAGGGCAAGACCTGTTATTACTGCCCAAAGACGGTAACCGCCGTCAGGTGAAGCTTTGCTCTCTGCTTCGAAAATTTCTGTTTCTCCGAAAGCAGTAAGCTCAACATAGCCCTCAGGGCTGTCGCTGTACCAGGCGATGTATCTTTCACTTTCATCACTTCCGGGGAACATAGTCACAGCGGGAGCGATTTCAGTTTCATAATCTGACCATTTTTCCGCCCAATCGTCGCTGACTTCAACGGCAAAGGCTGAGGGTACCGCTGAAAAAAGCATAATCAGGGAAAGAATCAGAGCGAGTGTTTTCTTCATATTTTTCATTACAATTCCTCCTTTAGAATTTCTATGCATTTATTATAGCAAATATAGAAAATATTGTCTATTGTAAAAGTGAAAATTTACAGAAAGTTTGTGCAGGGGGGGCTCCGTCGCCGTTTACGGCGTGAGGATGCCGACGGCATTCTCGGAAAGCACCATTGGTGCTTTCACGGAGCCCACGGACCGCTGCGTAAAAGAAAAAAGGCGGGCAGTTTCAACCTGCTCGCCTTAATATTATTTATTTGAGTATTTTATTTCATCTGAGCCTTGTAGAAGTTCATCAGACAACCCTCAAGGATGATTGTCTTTTCTTCTTCGGTCAGACCCTTGACATAAAGTGTGATGTCTTCAACACCGTCTTTGGTGATAACCTTACCGGGAATGGTTTCAATACCGTTTTTGATAGCTTCTCTGATGCCGGGAACGAAAACATAATCGCCGTCAGTGTAGTTAAATTCTCTTTCCTTATCGAGTGTGAAGGGAAGAATACCCCAGTTGATGCAGTTTGAGCGATAACGCTTTGTTGCAAATTCATAGCAGATGTTTGCAAAACCGCCGAGCACCTTCTGACATGAAGCAGCCTGCTCTCTTGCTGAGCCGTCACCGGGGCGTCTTGCAAATACACATGAGCCGAACTGAGTTGCTTTTGCTGCTCCTTCGGGATTTGCACAAACCTTTGAAAGGATGTTGATAACTTCTTCTGATGAGTTACTTTCTCTTCTTTTAGCTTCTTCAGCTGCTACTGCTTTTGCACGGGGTACGTACTGAGGCTCACGGCGTGAGAGAGCAAACTCTGAAAGACGAAGAGGATTTGAACGGTATGATGAAGTTTCGCCTGAGGGGATAAGCTCGTCAGTTGTTGTTACATCGTCGTGGATAACACAAGCAAGCTTAACGAGAAGATTATCCTCGAGTGCATACATCTTGGGCCAGTCTGTGATGTTGGGACCGAACTTGAGCTCTGCGCTTTCGTCAGCCTTGCCGAAGCCCTGATATACTCTCTTTTCATATACGCCCTGCTCGAAAGCGTAAGTGCTGTCATATTCGGGGATTTCTACATCTGTTGCTGCTGTGAGCACACCCTTATTAAGAGCAGTTGCAGCGATAGAACGCGAGTCAACGAGAGCAACACCTGAAAGCTGACCGTCGCCGGGTTTACTTCCTTCTCTGTTGGGGAAGTTACGGGTTGTGTGTCTGATTGAAAGACCGTTGTTAGCGGGCACATCACCTGCACCGAAGCAGGGACCGCAGAAGCAAGGCTTGAATACTGCGCCTGCTTCAAGAAGCTTACCCTGAACACCGTTTCTGATAAGTGCAAGGTTAACGGGCACACTTGAGGGATAAACTGAAAGATTGAAGTAGCCGTCACCTGTGCTCTTGCCGTCAAGGATTGCAGCAGCCTCACAGATGTTTTCAAACATACCGCCTGCACAGCCTGCGATAACACCCTGGTCAATCATAATTTTGCCGTCAACAACCTTATCCATAAGCTTGAAGTCAACCTTATCGCCGAACTGAGCTTTAGCAGCCTTTTCAACCTCGCGTAAAATTTCAGGGTTAGCCTGAAGCTCGTGGATAGTGTAAGCATTTGAGGGGTGGAAGGGAAGAGCAATCATACTTTCCATTTTTGCAAGGTCAATTTTGATTGCCATATCATAATATGCAACCTTTTCGGGTGCGAGCTCTTTGTAATCCTGAGGTCTGCCGTGAACGGTATAGAAATCCTTAACTTTTTCGTCAGTTTCCCATATTGATGAAAGACAAGCTGTTTCGGTTGTCATAACATCAATGCCGATACGGAAGTCCATGCTGAGGTTTTTCACACCGGGGCCAACAAACTCAAGCACCTTGTTAGTTACAAGACCCTCTTTGAATACTGCACCGCAAAGAGCAATTGCAACGTCGTGAGGGCCGATGCCTCTCTTGGGAGCGTTCTCAAGGTAAACGAGTACAACCTGAGGGGGAGTGATATCCCAGGTGTTACTGAGAAGCTGCTTAACAAGCTCAGGGCCGCCTTCACCTACACCCATAGTACCGAGAGCACCGTAACGTGTGTGGCTGTCTGAGCCAAGGAGCATATTGCCGCACTTTGACATCATTTCTCTTGCGTACTGGTGAATAACTGCCTGGTTAGCAGGCACATATATACCGCCATATTTTTTAGCAGCTGAAAGACCGAAAACGTGGTCGTCTTCGTTGATGGTACCGCCTACAGCGCAAAGACTGTTGTGGCA
>JAGBSR010000061.1 GCA_017631745.1 Clostridia bacterium
AGCAATCTTGAAAACTTTACCGATACCCTCGCTCTTATTGAGCAGGTAGATAATGTTGACACAGTAAGAGAAAGCCAGGAGCTTGTAAATCAGATATCGACTCTCCAGAGCTCCATTACCGCTATCTGTGTGGTGCTCGGTATAGTTATGGCTTTTGTTTCAATGTTCATCATTTCAAATACCATCCGTATTACAATGACATCGAGAAAGATTGACATTACAGTTATGAAGAGTGTTGGTGCTACCAATACATTCATCTGCTGGCCCTTTATGATTGAGGGTATCTTTATCGGTCTGATATCCGGCGTGGTCGCCCTTATTATCACTATTGTAGTTGACAGATTTGAGGGTATGTCATTGCAGTCACTTCTGAGTATGTTCGGAAGCGAGGCTGTTTCACTTATTGATTATCTTCCCATTCTGATTCTCTGCTACCTTGTTTCCGGTATCGTTATCGGTTCAATCGGTAGTGTTGTATCAATCAGAAAGTACCTTAAAAAAGAAGGCAGCGAAGCAAGTGATATCTAATGCTTCCGAAGATTTCAAAAAGACTATTACAACAATGAAAAATCAGAGTAAATTTAATCTAAGGAGTGATCAGGTGAATAAGAAAATACTGTGTATTTTACTGTGTTTCACCATGGTGCTGGCTTGTTTTTCAATGGCTGTGCCTTCTATAAAGGCTTCGGCTGCAACCAAGAGCGAGCTTGAAGATAAAATCGACGAGCTTGATGATAAGATTGCAGAAAACAAGAAAAAGCTTGAATCGCTGAAAGACAAAGCAGAATCACAGAAAGAATATCTTGAAGCTCTTGAAGAACAGATTGAAACTGTTGAACAGAAGGGCGTAAGCCTTCAGGCACAGGTCAATGCTATTGATGCCGAAATTGATGATATCAATGCTAAGCTCAAACAGTTGGGCAGTGAAATTGTTATTATTGAAGAGGACATTGAAAAGACTCAGGAGAGTATCAAGAAAACACAAGAAAATATCGAAGAGTCAAGTGAGATTTTAGCTCAGCGACTCAGGGTTGCATATATGTCAGGTGATCAGTCAACACTTAAGATACTTATGGGCTCAGACTCTCTTGCTTCTTTCCTTACAAGACTTGAGATGGTTAAGCGTCAGAGTGAAAGTGATAAGAAGACCATTGAAGATTTCAAAGCAAAGGTCACCAAGCTTCGCGAAGAAAAGCTAAAGCTTGAAGAAGATATGGCATCACTTGACGGCAAAAAGACTGAGCTCGACTTGAAGAAGGAAGAGTTGGTTGAAAAGAAAAATGTGCTCACCTTAAAGCAGAAAGAGTACAAAAAGACAATGAAAGACCTTGAGAAGAAATATGCCGAGATTGAGACTTATGTCAGCGAGCTCGACAAATCAAGCAAGGCTTATCAGAGTTATATCAAAGAGCTTGAAGCTGAAAAGAAGGCTGCGGACGCTGAGATTAATAAAATACTTGAAGAGTACTATGCAACATCAAATCAGCAGTCAACAACTCTTGTGGGCGGTGGTAATGCTAACCCCTCCACAAACGGCTCAAACGGCGGATATAATACCAGTGCATCCTGGGCGTGGCCTCTCGGTAAGGCTAGCTGTTATATCAGCAGCCATTACGGCTACCGTGACCCGAGTATTTCAGGCTGGGGCTTCCACGGCGGTATGGATATTGCAGGCGGCGGCATAACAGGTAAGCCTGTTTATGCTACAAGAGCAGGTAAGGTTATTTCTGCAGTAACAAGTAACTCAGGCTACGGTATTTATGTGCTCATTGACCACGGCGACGGATATTCCAGCCTTTATGCTCATATGTCTGCAAGATATGTCAGCACAGGTGATGCTGTATCAAAGGGTCAGATGATCGGCCGTGTAGGTAGTACCGGTAATGTAACAGGTCCTCATCTTCATTTTGAAATCCGCTATTACGGTGAGAAAAAGGACCCTGCAAACTTTGTAAAGAAACCTTAATCGTTGAGGGATAGTTTATCTATCCCTCTGATTGTATTTTATAATGTTGTTAACTTCAGGAGATGATTTCAGGTGAACAGAAAAATATCTTTGGGTGTTGCTCTGACAATAGCTCTTATATGCACGGTAATCTGCGGATTATTTTGCTACGAAATTGTTGACTCAAAGTATGACAGTGTTGTTGAGGGCATGCCCGAAAAGATGGAAAGATATGAGCTTCTTGATCAGGTTGACGGCATTATAAAAAACAATTATTACGGCTCAGTTGATAAGGACGCCTTATCCGATTGGCTTATAAAGGGCTATATGAGTGCCCTTGGCGATAGCAATTCCCGTTATATGACTAACGAGGAATATGCTGAATATAAGGGCGAAATCAAGGGTGATATGCCCGGAATCGGCATAGAATATGAAAAGACAAGTAAGAGTCAGATAAAAATCACCAAGGTTTATGACGGCTCACCTGCAAAAGAGCAAGGACTCAGAAAGGGCGATATTATTGTTGCTTTTGACGGAATAAAGCTCACAAGCAAGAATTATAAGGAGCTTTCAGCAAAGCTTGAGGATGAGTCAAGCAGTGTCAATATTATTTATAAACGCTCTGATAGTGAGAAGGCTGTGACTCTGCAAAAGGGTTATGAGGCTGAGTCTGTTATCACAGGCGTGTATGAGAAGAGGCTCGGTTATATTGCTATTTCCGATTTCTATTCGGGCACATCAGATCAGGTGTCAGCCGCTCTTGAGACATTCATTGCCTCGGGTATTAACTGCCTTGTTCTCGATCTTAGAGAAAATAAAAGTGTAAACTACGATGAAGCTATGGAAACTCTTGATTTGTTCTTACCTATGACTACTGATGAGAAGCCTGCTGCTACCGTAGCCGATAACAGCGGAAAAACTGTCAGAACATATAATATGTCTCCCGGTGAAATCAATCTACCTATTGCTGTTCTTGTATCATCATCCACCGCTTCTGCGGCTGAGGTGTTTGTTTCGGATATGAAGCTTATGAGCAAGTGCGAGATATATGGTGACGAAAGCACCAAGGGTGACTGCCTTGTTCAGGAAATATTCGAGCTCAACGACAAGGGAGCACTTCTGCTGTCTGTCGGTAAGATATCTCCTTATTCAGGCGACGGATATGAGAAGACAGGTATCACCCCTGATAAGATATATGAATATGAAGAAAGAAACGATAATTTCAAAAAGGATAAGCTGTTTTTGTACGCGGCGTCACTTTTGATGGGATAAACTAATGGAGGCGAAAGTATGAGCGTTAAAGTTTCGGTTATAGTTGCTATACACCGCTTTGGCATAAACCTTGACAATTCACTCAATGCTCTGAAAAATCAGACTCTTAAAGATGTTGAGATACTTTTGATTGATGCCGATACTTCCGACGGTACTGCCGATGTAATGAAGAAATATCTCTCAGATAAGAGATTCCGTTACATAAAAGCAGACAGCAACAGCATCTCAACAGCACGCAATCTGGGTTTAAGAGAGGCAAAGGGTAAGTATATCGCCTTCGCCGATAAGAATGTTATATTTTCCTCAAATGTTCTTGATAGCCTTTATCAGACAGCCGAAAAGCAGAGTGCCGATCTTACTGTTGCGCCTATGGCAAGCAGTGATATTTACGGTAAGCACGACTTCACTTCAAGCAGTATTCTTCTCAGACGAAAAATAATAGATAAATTCGACACCGACCTTATATGGAATGCGGCAGTAACAAACAAGCTTTTTCTTAAAAGCCGCATTGAAAAATATAATATTACATTCAAGCCCTATGGTAAAGCGAGAGAAGCCGCTTTTACTATGGCATATGTTTTTGAAAGTGAAAAAATTGTTGCTTGCTCTAAGGGTATAGTGAGTTATATAACACCTGTCAGCAGTGAGGGTGTTTCTGAGGTTAATATCGAAAATTATCTTGCAGCTTACGAATATATCATAAGACATGCCACTGAGGCTTTTTCTAAGGCGGTTGAAGAGAGCGTAAGCGATTATGACAGAAAAGAGCTTAAAAAACAGATGGTCTGCTATATTGACCAGATTTATCATAAAGAAATCACTGTTCTTCTTTATAGCTATTACAGACATTTCTGGGTTTTATCTGACGGTGAAATTGCTAAATACGCCGATATAATTATGGCACTGTGCGATTGTCTTTCAGATTCAGGCAGACGCGCACTTGAAGAAAAAAATAAAGATATTTTTTACGACGGCAGACTTTTAAACAGCCGCAAGCTTATGGCTGAAAATCCCAAGGTTACCGTCTGCATCTGCAAAGGTGAAAACGAAACCACACCGCAGAATATTGACATCAGCGTTGCTTCTGTTTATGCTCAGACAATGCCGTCTTTTGAGCTTTTTGTTCACAGTGACCTTCGTGATTGCTTCCCTGAAAAGTGGCTTGATATGCCTAATCTTAGGTTCATCGACGCTGAAACAGCAGGGGAGTTCAAGGACATTGCTCTGGAGAGGTCAACGACAGGATACATAATGTATCAGGACACTCTGACAAGACTCAATCCTAAAATGCTTATGAGACATTACACCTCACTTGAGGGTAAGGATAAATACGGCTTTTCAACCTCGCCACTTACCCGTTTTGACGGTGAAAAAACAAGTGAATATATTTTCTCTGAGCTTAGCTATTACAGCAACATCAAGCAAACCCGTGCAAAAGAAAACAACTGCACCTATGCTTTGGATCTCTTCTTCTGCAATAAGCTTTTCAGAACAGAGCATCTTAAGGGCATACACTTTTATTTTTCTGATAATACTGTGCTTGATATGCATAAGCTCTATACTCATTCAAGGTTCAAGAAGCTTTCACACAGGGGAGTTTATCTGCCTTACAGCGAGGAGCAGGTAATTTCGCATCTTAAAACTCATAGCAATGTTCTTCCTGTTCCTTGCAGACTGATGCTGAAAAAATACAAGAGAATTACCTTCAAAAATGTTACTCTTAAAAAAGCTGCTGCTAAAGCTAAGGATAAAATCAACCTTATTTACGGCTTTGTTATTAAACAGCTCGGTCTCTTTTTCACTTTGCTTTTCAGCTCTATGCCCCTTAAAAAGCGTGTGTTTTTCTACTCCTCAAGAAGCGACAAGGAGTTTATGGAAAACCTCAGGGCTGTATATAAGAAATATCAGGGTGAAAAGATCAGTTATTGCAAAAAGCGTAAGAGCCTCAAGGATATGTTCATTGTGAGAAAACATTTGCTGACGAGCAAGGTTATTGTCACAGACGACTATATCGACTGTCTTCGCTATGTCAGACTCAGACCCGAGCAAAAGCTTATTCAGGTCTGGTACACGGGTGGCGCTTTCAGGCGTTTCGGTCTTGATAACCCCCGCATCGGCTCGCGTCTTGATGAATATAAAGCTCATTCTCAGTACTCTGCCGTATGCGTTTCCTCGGAATATATGAGACAGGTTTATGCTCACGCTTTCGGCGTTGATATTGATATTATCAAGGCTACCGGCACACCTCGTTCTGATGTGATAGTCAACGATTCTAAGATAGCCGAAAAGAAAAAGGAAATATGCTTCAAGCATCCGCTTCTTAAGGATAAGAAGGTTTATGTATATTTCCCGACATACAGAGAAAAAGACGGTGAGGTTGCTGATTTTGACCCGAAAATAGACTTTGTCAAGCTTAATGACGATCTTGACGATGATGAAGTTTTCATTCTTTGCAGACATCCGTTTATGAAGCAGGAATATATCAAGGGCCGTTTCTATCCCCGAGTTAAGGATTATACCGATGATCCTACACCTGAACTTATTGCAGTTGCTGATGTTGTTGTTACTGATTTTTCAACCATCGTTTTTGATGCATCGCTTCTTAATAAGCCAATGGTCTTTTATGAGCCCGATATGGAAAAACGCAAGGCAGACCTTTATCTCAGATTTGAGAAGGATCTTCCCGGTGAAACAGTAACTGACTCTGCCGAGCTTCTCGGCGCACTCAGACGCTCTCTTACTGCTGAGCACAGCGCTACTCTTGAAAAGTTCAAAGAAAGAGAAATGGGTATGTGCGACGGTAAGGCGACAAGCAGAGTTATTGAGCTGATCAATGCTTATCTTAAAGATTAATACTGACTTCCGCTGATAATTCGGCGGAAGTTTTTAGTTAGTTTGTTAGAAAATATTTATCAGTAAACTGTCAATATATACAAAATAATAGAATATTGTGGAAAATAGTTGACAGAAAGATATGAATTAATTATAATAAGGGTACAAATTAGAGAAAGGGGTGTTACCAATGTACTGTTTAGTTTAAACCGTACGATTTGATAATATCTGAAAATTAAAATAATAATATTGATTACTGAAAGAGATGTAATCCCTGATACAATCGTTTGACGAAAGGAAATCGTCCGGGTTGTGTAATAAAAAGATAGTCAGATCGATGCGTCGAATTTATATATATAGTCAGGTTTTCAGCATAAGGAATGCTTTTAATCTGATCTAAAGAAAATTTGAAGAAAACGAATCCACGGAGTATTAGTAAGTCGGATGAAGTGACTTACAGGATTCAGAAGAAATCCGTATATGCGGCAGCAGAGGATGCCGTAGAATGTGACATTAGGATGAGTAAGGGCAATAAATACCGATATAGTGTAATATGCCAAAATATATCGTTTGTTGATAAGTCATCGTAACATTATAATACGGATACAAAAGTATAATTGAATATATATAATAATTGAAATCCTTATAATTTGTGATATGTCTCCTGCGGTTTGTTTAGCCGCAGGAGTTTTTTTCGCGGTAAGATGTAAGATTATAATAGCTTTTTTAAACGCGTACAATAAAAAAGGACCCGCAAATGCGAGTCCTTGATTATTTGTTTATCAGTCAACAACAACTGTGCCGTCTTCTTTAACTGTGATTTTCATTCCGTCTTTTACATAGTTGAGGAATTCATCACCGAGTGTGTCGATAACGGGCATTGAGATGTTGTCAAGCCAAACATCTGCGAGCACAGCACCTGCAGCAGCAAGTGAATCGATAGGCTTTGAGAAAAGCATACAAGCGGGCTGACGGCCCATTGAGCAAGCACAGTAAAGTACGAGACCGCCTGTGGTTGAACCGATTGTCTGAGGAAGACAGAGAGCCTTGCCTGCCATCTGCTTACCGAAAAGGTCTTTGTTGTTCTGGTCGCCGCAGGTAGCGGTCTTATCGCCGAACTGAAGAGCCTTCTGGAAAGAAGCAAGAGTGTTTAAACCCTCGTGTGATACAACAGCTTCAGCAGTTGCTGTACCTTTAGCAATAACACGTCCTTTAAATTCTCTCATAATTATTTGCCTCCCTTTGTAATCTGAACTAAGATTTCATCATCGGTGTAATATCTTGCTGTGGTATATGTGCGAAGCTTATTACTTGATGTAATAACGGGCATCTTACCTGAAAGGGGATTGTTCATATACATAAGCGGGCAGATATATGATGTGATAACGCCTGTTGCCTTAAGTCTTGCAGCATAAGGAGTCTTTTCAAATTCCTCGAGTACGCCGGGAGCTGCTGTGAATACAGTAGGAATAACAACCTTTTTGTTGCCTGAAGCCTTGAGACCTTCTTCAACCTTATCAGTCCAGCTTTTGAGCTGTTCAAGTGACATATGAGGACAACCCATAAAGCAAAGCTTGGGCTTAGCGTTCTGATCTTTCCACATAATGGGGTAGTTCTTGTAAACTCTCTCGAGCTCAGCATCGTCGATAACATATGTCTTTGCATTTTCTGCAATGATATCCTTACCGCTTTCTACTGCTTCAGGAGTGAGGTTTTCGATGTGATAAAGACCTACAGCACCGTTTGATGCAGTTGCAGCACCGAAATCCTTAAGATATGTGCAGGTAGCATCATCGAGCTCTGTGCCGAGCCACTTATCAAGACCAACGATATAAGGAACATCTTCCATTACCTTCATACCGATAGCTGAGCCTAAGAGCTGAGCTTCGGGCTTCTTTGTTGTCTTGATTTCGATAATCCAGGTTGCTTTTCTGCCTTCGTCTGTAAGAAGACCGAAATAAGGTACATAGCCTAAAACTGAACCCATTATATCCATAATACCTGAGTTACGGTTGCAGCGAGCACCGAGTACTGAGTTAGCGAAAACTACAGCTGATGACTCTGCCCAGGAAAGAACATCACCCTTCTTAGGTCTGTTGCCTACTTCGTCCATATAGCAGGTACAAGTGAAGGCGTCTTTTTCCATAAGACCGAGCTTACTCAGCTGTTTCTCATAGAAATCCTGACGGGAATACATGAAGTTATTGAAGATAAAGTTCTGAAGGAAGTTAGCAGGAACTTTCTTATCGAGAGGACGGGGGTCAACTGAGAAGGTCTGCTTTGAAACATTACCTGATTCAATAAGCTTGTCCATAAGGTCGTATACTGGACCGAGAGCCTTAAGACCGAAGGATGTAACAAGGTGGTTATGCTTACCTGTTACGGGTACCATCTTTTCTGCGCCGAAAACTTCACCGTACTTGATGAGAGTTTCCATTACCTTAGCAAGGACGTCGCCCTGCTCGCCGTTTAATATGGCCTGCTGTTCATTTGTAAGTTGCATTTATATTTCCTCCCTTACAGTTTCATTGCGATATCCCAAGCGCCCCAGATAACAGTTCTGAGGTTACCTACAGCCTTAGCATCACCGATAACATGAACGTGCTTTGACTTAGGTGCAAGGGGAGCAGGATTATAACCTACTGACATAATTACTGAGTCAGCGTCAATCTTGAATTCTTTACCTTCTTTATCTTTAACGATTACGCCACCGTCAACGATTTCTTTAAGGCCTGTTTCAAGATGTACAGGTACGTTGTTTGCCTTGAAGCAGTCGCGAAGGAATGATGTGTTAGCAAGGCAGATACCCTTAGTTGTGATAAGGTCGTCCTGCATTTCAACGATAACGGGTTTCTTGCCCTGAAGGAAGAGGTCATAAGCGATTTCACAGCCTGTAAGACCGCCACCGATGATAACAACATTTTCGCCTACTTCCTTCTTGCCAAGGAGGTAATCAACAGCTTCAATTGCTGTTTCAGCACCCTTAACAGGGATTCTCTTAGCTGTTGAGCCTGTAGCAATGATAACTTCGTCAGCACCGAGAGAAGCAATATCAGTTACTGTTGTGTTGAGATTAACTTCAATGGGAAGCTTTGAAACCTCGCGGATGTACCACTTGATAAGGTCTCTGTCTTTCTCTTTGAATGAGGGAGCAGCAGCTGCGATAAATACACCGCCGAGCTTGTCTGTCTTTTCATAAAGTGAAACCTTATGGCCTCGCTTAGCAAGAAGAATAGCAGCTTCCATACCGCCGATACCACCGCCGATAACAGCAATCTTCTTCTGTTTCTTAGCGGGTAAAATCTTATATTTCTTGCTCTGCATTGTAAGGGGATTGATAGCACAACGTGCAAGACCCATTGTATCAGTAAGATCCTGAGTATTGTAGTGACCCTTTGTAGATGAGAAGTTGAAGCAACCGCTGTGACAGCAGATACAAGGCTTGATATCTTCAAGTCTGTCTTCAATAATCTTTGTGATCCATTCGGGGTCAGCAAGGAACTGACGGGCAACGCCTACAC
>JAGBSR010000062.1 GCA_017631745.1 Clostridia bacterium
ACCCTACGGTAGTTTTTGCAACACTTCGCACATCGGATTACACCTGCGAACAAGGTTTTTTCAGGCTTGGATTTAGCTTCGCTTTCCATCTGTTCAACTCTCTTTTGAGCAAGGCGGAATGTTTCTTCGTCAATGATGGCCTCATGTGTACCTTTGGCAAAGTACATCGGCAGCTGACCGTTGTTTTTAACTTTGGTTTTATCCAGGTGGTTACTGATGTATGTCTTTTGTAAAAGTGCATTGCCCACATATTTTTCGTTGGTAACTATTCTGCGAATGCTCTTTATACACCACTCACCACCCAATGCACCGGGGACACCTCTTTTGTTAAGATCGGTTACTATGGAGGTAAGGCTGTCACCTCCGATGTATCTGCGAAAGATTTCTTTTACTATTTCAGCCTCCTTAGGGTTAACCACAATTGAACCTCTTGTTATGCTGTAGCCGTAAAGGAAACGAAGGTTTACAAGTTCTCCGTTCTCAAAGCCTTTACGGATTCTCCATTTCTGATTTTCGCTTGCAGAAAAGCTTTCCTCTTGAGCATAGGATGCAAGGATGGTAAGCATAAGCTCACCGTCGGCACTCGTTGAATGCAGGTTTTGCTCCTCAAAGAAAACATCAACACCGATATCCTTCAGTTCTCTTACAGTCTGCAGTAATGTAACTGTATTCCGGGCAAAGCGAGATATGGACTTGGTTATTACCATATCTATCTTGCCCGCCTTACAGTCGTTAATCAGCTTTTGGAAACCCTCACGGCTACTCTTAGTTCCGCTTACAGCTTCATCGATATACACTCCTGCGTACTGCCAACCCTTATGGCTTTGTATGAGGGAACTGTAATAGCTAACCTGAGCAGACAAGGAATGAAGCATGGCATCTTTACCGGTAGAAACCCTTGCATAGGCTGCAACTTTTTTAACCATAGGTACAGGTGCTTTCTGAAACTTTACTTGTTGTACTATGCGGTTCATTTTTATCCTCCTTTGTATCAATTTAGTGATTACATATTCCCTCTATACAGCTGATATATCAAGTTATTTCTGCAAATATACTAGACGAAGATAAACCGTGACTTTTGGTGAGCTTTGTGCATATTTTTCTGTACTCACCTTCGGTGAAAATACCATCATCAGCAAGTGTTTTCATAAGTGCAAGAGAGGTGTGGTACAGCATAAGATTGTCAGGTGAATATTTTTCTTGCTGCGGTATAGCATTCACGGCTGCAGTATTTTCTCTTTTTGTTACCATAGCTCTCAAACTCCTTTCCACAGTTTTCACAGGTGATATTGTAGTATGCCTTTCGGTTAACACTATCCTGATGGCTGTTCCACCAAGCCATACGACACTTGTCTGAACAGAACTTCTTCTCTTTACCCATAGCGTTCTGTAACACGGGTTTGCCACAGTATTTACAGTTTTGTGTGTTGGGAATATCGGGATGACGATGAATATATGAACGTACCGTCCCCGGCGGGATACCGAGCACCACTGCAATAGCGGAAGGCTGATATCCCTTTAGTCTTAAATTGTTAAGCGTTTCAATCTCTCGTGTAGTCATTCGGTCACATCCTTCCGCTACCATAAAATTATTCAGCTTTGGTCTGCAGAACCTTGACTGCTTCGGGTACTACAAGCTTTGCATCCACACGCTCACTTACAATAAAACCGACCTGACCTGAATCGGCATACTTTTCTGAAAGTCGCTTAATGCTACGTCTACCTCTGTCACCTATCCAAAAGTGGCTGAAGTCACCGAAGATAGCAGATTTGCTTCCCAGAGCAATATTATCCAGGCTTTTGCATACATACACAGGCTGTCCGAGGAGCATTTCTGTCTCGCCGTCTTCAGATAAATCCATAAAGCGATGCCCTTTATAATGACGAATCTTACTGAGTGCAATATACACATCACTAGATACAAGCCATACAGCATTGTGACGATAAGGTTCACTCAAAGAATACTTAAGGTTTATCATATCATCCACATCGATGATATTGCTGTCAGATGTAACTGCACCAACCGATGCCTGATGTATGATGCCTAAAGGCTTCTTTATACCATCACCCTTGATAAAGGCTTCCTCCTCGGCAGAAGAAATGTTATCCACGGCTGCATCAAGAATATACTGTTCAAGGTCAAAAGCACTGTCTTCAAGCAGCTCGTCGGATGCAAGTGTAAGCTGTGCTAATTTGTATGCTGAAATCAAGGCCTCACCAAATTCTTCATTATCCTCAAAATACAGCTCACCTTCTTTCACCCATGTTGTACCACCTTTTTTAAGCACAATAGGTATTTTCAAATCACGGGTTGTTTTAATCACTCGGCTTACCTTACGAAGGATATTGTCCTCCTCAAGCTTTGTAATAATTCTTTCCTCAAAACTGTCGGGTACAAGATAACCTCCTGATGAGGACACACTTTCCTTAAGGGCATTCTGCGGAACGCCTGTACGCATATTCTCCCAGAATGCATTTTTGTATGTAGCATATGCTCTTTCGGTTTCTTTTTTCTCGGGTGAATCCATACCCATAATGGCATTTAAACGAGCCATTAAATCGTCATAATTGTTTGAGTAATTCATTCGGAATTACCTCCTTTAATATAAATTTTTGTTATTTTGGGGTTAATACCCCCTTTGATTGTGCGACTTTGTGCGTGAGAGCCCACGCCCGTTGCACAACTCAAAAGTCACAGAGATTTAACCGCCCCCTATCCATCGAAATATACCATTTACTTTACCTCCTTCATTTTTTTGGACAAAAATTAATAGAACCCTCTTGAATTTCAAAAAGGTTCTATTTTGTTTGAGTTATGCATTTGTAATGTTTTTTCTTTTCCTAATTATATCATAACATAACGATATGGGTGACAAACACTGACATTAGGTGACATAATTTTTATTTATCGTTTCTTTTCAAGACTGTTTGTTGCCGTTGCCGTTGCCGATG
>JAGBSR010000063.1 GCA_017631745.1 Clostridia bacterium
GATGTGGTGCCCTCAGAATATATATGGCTTAAGTTTTTGGTTTCAAGAACAACTGCGCTCATTTTTTCACACCTTTTTGATTCTGATAATTTCGCTTAAAAGCTCTTCTACAGTGAGAATGTTGCCTTTGATGTCCACGCCCTCATTTTTAAGCTCACGGGCAAGGAAGGTTGATTCGGGCACATCAAGACCCACTTGTTTAAGAATATCTATATGGCTGAAAACCTCTCTCGGCTCGCCGTCAAGGATGATTTCACCCTTTTCCATAACAATTACACGTTTTGCTTTGGCAGCCTCATCCATATAGTGAGTGATGAAGATAACTGTGATGCCGTATTCCTCGTTGAGCATTTTAACGGTATCCATTACTTCTTTTCTGCCTCTGGGGTCAAGCATAGATGTGGGCTCGTCTAAAACGATGCACTGAGGCTGCATTGCGATAATGCCTGCAATGGCAACTCTCTGCTTCTGACCGCCTGAAAGCTTGTGAGGCTCTGAAAGACGAAAATCGTACATACCGACTCTCTTTAAGGCTTCGTCAACTCTTTTTCTGATTTCTGTGGGCTCAACACCTAAATTTTCCGGGCCGAAAGCTACGTCATCTTCAACTATAGTTGCAACTATCTGATTGTCGGGATTTTGGAATACCATACCGACCTTTTGTCTTATATCGTTGATAGTTTCTTCGTCGGCAGTGTCAATGCCATCGACTAAAACCTGACCTGACTGAGGAATATTTATGCCGTTGCAAAGCTTTGCTACAGTACTCTTACCGCAGCCGTTATGACCGAGTACCGCAACGAAATCGCCTTTTTTTATCTTCAAAGAGAAGTTTTCAATAATAGTTTCGCCTATATTGTTATCTTCGTCCTCGTCGTAAGAAAAGGTAACATTTTTAAATTCGATAAAGTTATCCATAAACTTTACTCCTTTTCCCATATAGCAGATGCACCGCAGGGAAGAATCATACCGCTGTCTGTAACGGGCAGACCGATTTCTGATGAAGAAACCTTACCGCCGAATTTCTTTTTGATAACAGCGCCTAAAATATATTCCATAACTGAGGATGAAAGACCTGTTGTGTAGGAATTGATGAGCATCATAAGGGAATCTTCATATAAAAGCTCACTGCAAAGCTCAACAAAGCCGTAAACCTCATCTTCTAACTTCCATACTTCACCGCCGGGGCCTCTGCCGTATGAGGGCGGGTCCATAATGATGATGTCGTATTTGTTACCGCGGCGGATTTCTCTCTGAACAAACTTGATACAGTCGTCAACTATCCAGCGTACACTGCCGTCGGCAACGCCTGAAGAGATAGCATTTTCCTTTGCCCAGGCTGTCATACCCTTTGATGCATCAACGTGCACAACGTGGGCATTTTCCATTAAAGGAGCAACAGTTGCACCGCCTGTGTATGCAAAGAGGTTGAGCACCTTGACGGGTCTGCCTGCTTTTCTGATGACTTCTCTGGTGTAGTCCCAGTTAACAGCCTGCTCAGGAAAAAGACCTGTGTGCTTGAAGCCCATAGTCTTGATATTGAAGGTCATATCCTTATAGTTGATGCTCCAGAACGGGGGCATCTTGCTTCTCACTTCCCATTCACCGCCGCCTGACTTTGAACGGTGGTAGTAAGCGTCAGCCTTGCGCCACAAGGGATTTTTCTTGGGAGTCTTCCAGATAACCTGAGGGTCGGGGCGTACCAGAACGATATTGCCCCATCGCTCTAACTTTTCACCGTCGGAGCAATCAATGAGCTCGTAATCTTTCCAATCTTTTGTATATCTCATAGTTTTACCTCTTAATCATAACTTAAAACATTTGCTGCTGACCCGGTACAGGTAAGCCGAGATGCTCGTATGCGGCAGGAGTTGCAACTCTGCCTCTCGGTGTTCTGCCAAGGAAGCCTATCTGCATAAGATAGGGCTCGTAGACATCTTCGATTGTCACTGCCTCTTCACCGATAGCTGCTGCGATAGTCTCAAGACCAACGGGGCCGCCGCCGTAAGATTTAATCATAGTTGAAAGAAGAAGTCTGTCTATTGAGTCGAGACCCATATTGTCAATTTCCATTTTTTCAAGAGCGTGGTCGGCACTGTCTTCATCGATGATGCCGTCGCCCACAACCTGAGCGAAGTCTCTTGCTCTCTTTAAAAGTCTGTTGGCAATTCGTGGTGTACCTCTTGAACGGGAGGCAATCTCGAGTGCGCCGTATTTTTCTATATCAATGCCGAGGATGCCTGCGCTTCTTGTTACGATCTGAGCAAGCTCTTCGGGAGTGTACAATTCGAGTCTGAGAATAACACCGAATCGGTCACGAAGAGGAGCCGAAAGCTGACCTGCTCTTGTGGTGGCACCCACAAGGGTGAACTTGGGAAGGTCGAGTCTGATTGATCTTGCCGAGGGGCCCTTACCGATGATGATGTCAAGGGCATTGTCTTCCATTGCAGGATAGAGTACTTCTTCAACGCTTCTGTTAAGGCGGTGAATTTCGTCGATGAAAAGTACATCGCCCTCGTTGAGGTTTGTGAGCAGCGCCGCAAGGTCGCCCTGCTTTTCGATTGCAGGACCTGATGTTACTCGGAAGTTAACATTCATCTCATTTGCGATGATGCCTGCAAGAGTTGTTTTACCCAGACCCGGAGGGCCGTAGAGAAGCACATGGTCGAGAGTCTCACCTCTCGCCTTAGCGGCTTTTATATATACCTCAAGGTTTTCCTTTGCCTTTTCCTGACCGATATAATCTGTCAGTACTCTCGGGCGAAGGGAGGTTTCTATATCAGAGTCAAGGCCCGTATAATCGGGAGCCATTATTCTTTCTTCAAAATCCATTATCTTTCACCTTACATCTTACTTAAGATTTTAAGAGCTTGTTTAATGAGGCTCTGCACATCAAGTGAGGGGTCAAGCTTGCTGACAGCCACACTCGCGTCAGACTGTGAGTAACCGAGCATTGTCAGAGCCGCAACAGCTTCGCTTGTGTTGGGCATTTCTGTTACCGCGCCTATTCTGTCGGCATTTTCAAACATCTCACCGTCGGGGATTACACTCTTGACCTTATCCTTAAGGTCGAGGATAATTCGCTGTGCAATCTTAGGGCCGATACCGCTTGCACGGGTGATTGATTTTGCATCCTTGGTGGAAATTGCAAGGGCGATTTCGTCAACTGTCAGCTCAGATAAAATTGCAAGAGCCGCCTTGGGGCCTACGCCGTTTACGGTGATGAGCATCTTGAACCACTCGAGCTCATATTCTGTGGAAAAGCCGAAAAGGTCAAGGGCGTCTTCGCGGACATTGAGGTGGGTATAAACTGTGCCTTCGGATTTGTCGTCGGGCAAATCGTAAAGAGTGAAACGGGATGTATAACACATAAAGCCTACACCGCCGCAGCTTATTACGGCATAATTTGTGCCCTTATTGATAACTTTGCCTGTGAGTGAATAGAACATAGCTTATATCCCCTTTCTGATTCGTAAATTGTTTGTCATAAGTGAGCCGCTTGCGTGGGCGTGGCAGATAGCCATTGCCAGAGCATCGGCTGTGTCGTCGGGCTTGGGTACTTTTTCGAGAGCAAGAATTCTTCTTGTCATTTCCTGCACCTGCTTCTTCTCAGCTCTGCCGTAACCGACTACACTCTGCTTAACCTGCAAGGGTGTATATTCAAATGCCGGTACCGCATTTTTCTGAGCTGCAAGCATTATTACGCCTCGTGCCTGACTTACATCGATAACGGTCTTTGCGTTGTTGTTGTAAAAGAGCTTTTCAATAGCCATTGCTTCGGGCTTATGTCGCTCAATTATTGCTGTAAGTCCGTCGTATATTTTTTCGAGTCTTATATTAAAAGGTGTGCCCGCATCGGTTAAAATTGCACCGTAATCGATAACACTGAAGTGGTTATTTTTATATTCAATCACTCCGTAACCGACTATGGCATAACCCGGGTCGATACCTAAGATAATCATGGCATACTACCTCACTATAATAATCAACATATTATATCACAAATTATAGCTTTGAGCAATAGAAAAAGTCAGATTTTTCCGAATATTCCGTGGCTTTTAAGTGGGATGAAGAGGGCAGGCAGGGGCTCAGGAAAATTCCTGCGGAATTTTTGAGAGACGAAGTCTCTCAGCTGTGCCTTCGGCACAGCCCTGAGCCCCTGTCCCACCGTCTGCAGAGCCTAAAAAAAGAGCCGGCAACTGCCGACTCAAAAATTCACTTTTTCTTCCTGAACACAACCAACTTGGAAAAGACATAGTTCAGCACTACAACTGCCGCGGCAAGAACCACTTTCGCAAGGGTTTCGCCACCGACGGTGAAACCAAGCACCTGCCAGGATATATCTTTCATACCTGCTAAATCCACAAGAGCAACCAAACCGAGTTGTTCCACAAGCAGGGAAAAAACTCTCGCGGCAAAGAAAGAAGATGCCTCTTTCAATACAAGACCAACATCCCATTTCTTGCTTTCAAAAACGAAAAGCTTGTTGGTCACATAGGCGAAAACCACGGATACAAACCAGGCTATGATATTGGAAACCCAATACAATTCCACGCCCAGAAGCATATTGAACAGCTCATAGACCAGGAAATTCACCAGAGTAGTACCCACGCCGAAAATGCCGTAGATAATCAGCTCTTTATATTTAATTATCAGATTCTTGATTGTCTTCATAACTTAAAATCTCTTTTGAAATAAATATTGGTCTGTCCTTGACCTGTGTGTGTACCTTGCCGAGATATGCTCCACTGATGCCCTGACAGATAAGCACAAGTGAGCCCGCAAAGAGCACTGCCGAAATAATGCCGTAGTAAGGTGCAAGCAAGCCGATTATGCCGAAAACAACTGAAATTACAAGCAGAATTGCACCGAGATATAAAGGCAGTTTAAGAGGCTTGTCTGTGTAAGCCATAATGCCCTCAATAGCGTAGGCTATAAGCTTTTTAAGATTCCACTTGGTCTCTCCGTTTTCGCGGTCTCTGACCTCATAGGGTATAGAAACAGTATTGTAACCCACCCATGAGAATATGCCCTTTGAGAAGCGGTGATATTCGGGCAGAGCCACGATAGTATCAGCTACACACTTGCGAAGAGTACGGAAATCGCTTGCATCACTGATAAAGTCTATGCCCGACATCTTACTGATAGTCTTATAAAATGTGTGCTTGCCCTTAGAAAGAGCTTTGCCCTCTTTGCGGTGAGCCTGATATGCGGCAACCATATCGCAGTCAGGGTCACTGTCAAGTATCCTTGCCATTTCAACTGCATACTTGGGGTCCTGCTGTAAATCGGCATCAATTATTGTGATGTACTCACCTACCGCCTGAGTGAAGCCTGTATACATAGCAGCTTCCTTACCGAAGTTGCGGGAAAAATTAATCACCTTTATTCTGACATCCTTATTCTCATTGAATATCTGTCTTAACTTTTTAGGGGTAGTGTCCTTACTGCCGTCGTTGACAAAAATAATCTCATAGGAGTCAGTATAGCCTTTCATAGCTTCAACTGTCTCTTTAAGGAAATTTTCAACATTACCCTCTTCGTTATAGCAGGGTACTATAAGGCTGTGCTTTACTGACATAGCAATTCTCCTTTAAGGTGAATTATTTTCCATCTCTTTCGCGTACGACAAACTTTGTCGGTGTACCCTCAAGGCCGAAAATCTCTCTTATCTGATTATCAAGATAACGCTGATAGCTGTAATGGAACAGCTCCTTATCATTGACAAAGCAGACAAACGTGGGAGGTCTTGTGGAGGCCTGAGTCATATAATAAATCTTGAGTCTCTTGCCCTTATCTGTGGGGGGCTGTACTCTTGCGGTAGCTGCAGCGAGAACGTCGTTGAGCTTACCTGTTGAAATTCTCATTGAGTTCTGCTCGTCGACAAACTTGATAAGCTCAAAGAGTCTGTCAAGGCGCTGACCTGTTTTAGCAGAAATGAAGATAATGGGAGCATAAGACATAAATGAGAAGTCGTTCATAAGCTTCTTTCTGTAGCTGTCCATTGTCTTGCCGTCTTTTTCAAGAGCATCCCATTTATTTACAGCGATAATACAAGCCTTACCCATTTCGTGAGCAATGCCTGCAACCTTGCTGTCCTGCTCGGTAAAGCCCTCAAGAGCGTCGATCATAATAACGCATACACTTGCTCTTTCAACGGCCATTTTGGCTCTGATAACGCTGTATTTTTCAATCTGATCCTCGACCTTGCTCTTTCTTCTGAGACCTGCAGTATCAATAAACATAAAGTCGCCGAATTCGTTATTGATGAAAGTATCTGTAGCATCACGGGTGGTACCTGCAATGTTTGAAACGATAGCTCTCTCTTCGCCTGAAATAGCATTGATGAGTGAGGATTTGCCTACATTGGGCTTGCCGATAACCGCAACCTTGATGGTACTATCGTCGATTTCCTCCTCCTCGTCCTCGGGAAGATGTTCCATAACCGCATCAAGAAGGTCGCCTGTACCGTGACCGTGAACTGATGAAACAGCAATGGGGTCGCCGAGACCTAAGTTGTAGAATTCGTAGAATTCCATAGGAGGCTCACCGACCTTGTCGCACTTGTTAACACAAAGCACGATGGGCTTATTACTCTTGAGAAGCATAGCTGCAACATCTTCGTCGGTTGCAACAACGCCCGAATGAATATCAGTAACGAGTACGATAACATCGGCAGAGTCAATTGCAAGCTGAGCCTGACGGCGCATCTGCTTTAAGATAATATCGTCTGAGTGGGGCTCGATACCGCCTGTATCTATAAGAAGAAAATGACGGTTGAGCCATTCACAGTCACCGTAAATTCTGTCTCGGGTAACACCGGGGGTGTCGTCAACAATTGACAGACGCTGACCGATAAGCTTATTGAAAAGTGTAGACTTACCTACATTGGGTCTGCCTACAATAGCAACGATGGGTCTTGCCATTTAATTCACCATCCTTTTTTATTATTGGCCCATGAACGAGCCGAACAGACTGCCGCCTGTGCAGTCATCAACTTTAAGATTAACACCGAGAGCTTCTTCAACCTCCTGAGTGCTCACACTGTCAAGGAAGAGGTCGCCCTCGCTTCTGAGCATAACCTGAGGTATGGCAAGGTCCTTTGCCAAGGGCTTATCTCTGAGCTGACCTATAAGGTCATTGCCCGTAATAAGACCTGCCACGGTTATACTGTGACCGAAAAAGTCGTTCTTTATTTCGTAAACATCTATTTTACTTTTATTATACTTGCTCATAAAGATTTCTGCAAGCTCTTTTATCAGAGGATAAGCCGCCACGCCCGTTGCCACACTCAGGTGAGTTTCAGGGTCGGCATCCTCGCAATTTTCAATTTCACAGAGGAATTCTTCTTTCAGTGAAGTCCACATACCCACGCCGTTTTCTATCTGGCAATAGGTTTCGTAATATTCACCGTCAGGCAAAGCTCTGCCCGACTTGAGATAAAATTCATCAGCGGCATAGACGAGTCTTGTGCCGTATTCTGCCTTGAACTTTTCACCGAATTCATCGATGATATCTATAACCTCTGCTGCGGTTTCTTTTGTGTACTCAGGCATATCGAAAAGGCCCTCGCGGTGCTTTGTCACACCTACAGGTACACAAGCAATGCTCTGAAGATTTTCGCCAAGCTCGCCTAATTTTTCAAGGGAATAGCGAAGCTCCTGACCGTCGTTGATTCCGGGACAAAGCACAAGCTGAGTGTTTATCGCAATGTCGTTTTGGGCTAAGCGATGAAGTACAGACAGGCTCTCACCTGCGTTTTTGTTTTTCATCATATGCACACGAAGCTCTTTATTCATAGTGTGCACACTGACATTGACAGGGCTGATGTGCATTTCGATAATCTTTTCCACATCTCTTTCACTAAGGTTAGTCAGAGTGATATAGTTGCCGAAAAGAAATGACAGCCTAGAATCGTCGTCTTTGAAATATATTGACTCACGAAGACCCTTGGGATTCTGGTCGATGAAGCAGAAAATACACTTGTTTTTGCAGTGTCTTTCCTTATCCATAAGATATGTTTCAAAGGTGAGACCTAAATCCTCATCCTCGCCTTTTTTAATCCACACAGCCTTGGTTTTGCCGCCGCTTTCATAGACAACACTTATTTTAATATCTTTTGTGTAAAACTGATAATCAAGAAAGTCTGTTATTTCGTGCCCTGATATTTTAATGAGGGTATCCCCTGCTTTTATGCCCTTTTTATAGGCAGGTGAAGACTTTATAACATCTTTAATTAAAACCGACATAAAATAACCCTTTCTTAAAGTTAGAAGTTAGGAGTGAGGAGTTAGGAGTTTAACGCCTTGCTATTCACTCTTTAAAAATTAAATAGAGGTGGGAAAGCGAGTCTGCTTCTCCACCTCTCAAAGTTCCAAAGGCTTAGTCTTCGTCCTTAACAACAACCTGCTTACCTTTGTAATAGCCGCATTCGCCGCAAACCTTATGGGGTACAGTGTATGCACCGCACTGCTTGCATCTTACAAGTGTGGGAGCCTCAAGCTTCCATACATTTGAACGTCTCTTATCTCTTCTTGCCTTTGATACTCTTCTCTTTGGTACTGCCATCTTTCAGCACCTCCTTTTATAATATTAAAGTTAAACTTACTTATTCGTCCAAAAGACCAAGGAGCACCTCGAATCGGGGGTCGATGTCTTTTTTGCATTCGCACGGACCGTCATTTAAGTTTGCACCGCATTTCGGGCAAAGCCCCTTGCAATCGTCGTCGCAGAGGAATTTACTCGGCAGAGCAAAGTAAATGTCTTCTAAAGTGAGCTGCTTAATGTCGAGCTTCATATTTTCTGCGATGATGAACTCATCTGTTTCATCGTTCTGAAGCTCAGAAACAAGAATATGCTCAATGGGTACTTCCATATCATATGTCACACCCTCAGCACACCTGCTGCAGTAAACATCAAGACTGAAAGTAGCTACGGCCTTAAGTGACACTATCTCGGCAACATTTGTGATTTCACCTTTGAGACAAACAGGTGTCGTGAATGGAAACACACCGTCAACCTCTTCTTCGGAGAAGTCAAACTGAAGGTCGAGAGGTATCTCTGTGATACCGCCATTAAACAGGTTTTCAAGTTCAATAAACATAACTCACCTCATATTAACGAATAACATTATATATATCTATCTTCGATTTGTCAATAAAAAACTGCAAAATACTTTAAAAAATTTTAAATACTGCCCTATTTCACCTTTTAAGAGCCCTGAGGCTCAGGCAAGGGGGGCTTTTATTTGGTTTTCACCGAAAGCACCGCGGAATATGCGCCGTAATATACATCCTCGCCTACAACGCGTACAGCCCTGACTTTGACCTTATAGGTTGTGGCTGCCTTGCGGTTGGTGAATGTGATAGAGTTGGTGTCTGTGGTATTATAGATGACATATTTGCCCTTTGATGAGCTGTAAATTGCAACCTCATAATATGTGGCACCCGTGGTCTTTTTCCAGCTGAGCTTAAAGCTCTTGGAGGCAACCGATGAAGCCTTGAGACTTGTGACCTGCACGGGGTTTGTGGCAAACTTGAACGCCGATGAGGCTGTGCCTGCGGCAATCTCCTTGCCGTTCTTCATATATACACCCTTGACCTTATAGCTGTAGGTCTTGCCTGCAGAAAGGCCTGTTACGGTGTAGCTCAGAGACTCGGTCTTGCCGATAATCTCATATTTCTTTGAGCTTGAGGAATAACGGTATACATAGTAGTAATTGGCACCGGGAGTCTGATTCCAGGAAAGCTTATGAGATGTGGTCTTCACACTGCTGACAGACATTTTTTCAGGCTTAGCGGGCTTTGTGACCGCACTGACAGAGGTCATTGAGCCCTTGACGGTTGACGAGGAAAGCTTGATATAAGCTCTGATATAAAACTCATACTCACTGCCCTCGGAAAGTCCTGTGACCTTGTGAGATGTGCCTGTGGAGGTACCCACAAGAACATACTGTCCGTCTTCGAGAAGATAAATATTATAGCTGTCGGCATTTTCAACTGCGCTCCAGGTAAATTTCACTGTCTGAGTGTAAGCTGTTGCAGTGAAGTCTTTGACCTTGGCGGGAGTTGTTGCCGCAATGACCTCGGAGGAATATGCGCTTTCATATTTCTGAGTGCCCGATTTGTACACTGCCGTAATCTTATAGGTATCAATCTGACCGTAATCGAGACCGCCTATATGATAGGAGTTGTTGTCCACCGTTGCAACAAGCTCATAGCCGTCGTCATTCAGGCGGTATACATTATAGGAAACCGCATCGGCAATCTTAGTCCATGAAAGCTTATATGAAGCTGACTTGACATCGGTGACCTTTATATTTTCGGGTACGGGATAGTCGGTCATTGCACCTGCACTCTCGCTGAAATCGGAATAGACCGTCTTGCCGTTTTTCACGCCTACTGCTTTTACGGCAAAGGTGTAATGCTTATTATAATACTGCACCGTTACGGTAGCCTGAGAATCTTCTGTAACAAGCTTTTCAACATATTTTTTCTTGGTGTCTGAATAAACATAAACGGCGTATTTGTCAGCACCCTCATTTTCCTGCCAGGAAAGAGTAACACTATTGCCCTTTACATAGTCAACGGTCAGGTCTTCAACTGTACCGAGAGCCGTTGTGATTTTCACGCTTTTGCTGAAGTTGCCCGTCTGTGTGAGATATACGCCCTCAGCCACGGCAGCAACCTTTATTTCATAGTCGGTGAATTCACCCAGGTCGCCGAGAGTATAGACAACATCCTCTGTCTCGCCTACTAAGATATTTTCCTTTCCGCTGACAATATAGATATTGTAATAGCTTGCACCCTGAGCATCAGCCCAGCTGAGCTTGACTTCATTCACACCGATACTGTCGCATTTAAAGGAGGTTACGGTTTCGGGAAGAGTCATTGCATTTACAGGTACCGATGTCTCCGACACACAGCCGCCCTTTACCGCCGCAACAGCATAGGTCTTTTCCTCGCCTGCTTCAAGGTCTGTAACGGTGAAGCTGTTTGTCTTTGAGGTTGCAAGGAAGGTAGCATTTTTGCCTGCCATTGTATATATCTCGTATGAATCTGCACCGGGAGATTTTTCCCACACGAGAGTGTATGAATCGGAACCGACTTCAACTACACCGAGGTTTGCGGGAATTTCGGGTGCTTCTGCGAGAGTTACCGCATCGGAATATTCACCGTAGACAACACTGCCGCCTTCATCGCTGTAGGCTCTGATGTAATATCTGTCGAAGTCGAGAGAATACTTATCAATAAGAGTGTAGCTGCAGCCCTCAAGAGCGTCTGCAATTTCAACATATTCACCCTCGGCAACATTATAGCCGTAAATGATATAGCCTGTGCAGTAGCTGACCTCGTCCCAGGAAAATCTTACATCACTGCCCACGGCTTCAGCCTTGAAGAGAGTGATTTTATCCGGTGTGTGGGATACACCGTCGGTTGCGCTGTGAATAACAGCACTCGGAGAATAAACACTGACAACGGACTTATCAAGCAGAGCTCTGACACTGACAGTGTAGCGCTGACCCTTTCTCAGGCCCGAGAAAACAGCTGAGGGTGAGGCTGATGAGGTGTTGGCGATGATGTTGCCTTTTTCGTCACAGATGCCGAAGGCGTATTTCTCTGCACCTATCATTTCATCGCAGGTGATTCTGATATTTGTATCATCCGATGAAAGTCTGAGATTCTGCGGTTTTGCAACCTCCTCATCGGATACAATATATTTTACAATGTCGTATCTTCCTACTGAGTCGTAGGCAGTAAGATGAACTGTGCCGCTTTTAAGGAAGCTGACTGTATTTTTCGATGTTACCTTTGCAATGGCACTGTTTGATGACACAAGAGCCATTTCAGTTTCATTGCCTGCAAACCAGCCTATCTCGTGCTCACCGATACCCACAGAGGTATATGAGGTATAGGTGACGAAATCCTCAGGCACATAGCCCGTATAAGATTTGGAGTTGTAGGTGAACTTGATTTCCACCCAATGAGGATATTTCAGCTGATTGATGTAGTATTTTGAATCGGTGAAGGTCTTGGAGAGAATTTTCACCTCGTGACCCGATGTAAGGCGGATAATGTTGCCACTTTTATCGCTGAGCTGTGCGTTGTTGGTAGAAGGTCCCGTGCGCACATAACAGCTGCTCTGCTGAATGATAGCATTCTGCACAAGGCTGTCGGCATTGGATGCCTTCTGGGATGTCATATCCTCTGAGGGCATATTTTTATAAACGGGAATTGAGAAAATATAGGTCTGATAAAGGTTGCCTGTTTTGGCGTAAGCGGTGTAGCTTGTATAGCCCTGAGAGCAGGCACCCGTGAGGTTAGTCATATACTGATGAGTGTAAAGTGAGCCCGTAGCCTTATTGACATTGAACTTCTGAAGATAGCCCGTAAACTGACCCTTTGCGATATACTTTTCGACTATGTACGCCGCACCGCCCTTAATGGATTTGGCGGGCGTAGTCCAGGGTCTTTTATAGGTTGTGCCGCCTGAAGCCCACTCGAGACCTCGGGTTATTGCGCCGGCACCGTCTGTGGCGCCGATGTTGTAGAAATTATATATGCCCGGATAAACCGAATGAGTACCCGACACGCTTGCACTGCCGTCTGCACCTACCTCATTTCTGATTTTTGAAGCAAGATAGCAGGGGTTTACATTGTTTTCCTGACCTGCCTCAAAAATCACCTGAGCATAGGTCTTGGAGCTTTTTTCCTTTTCTCCCTCGGCTGTGTAGTAGGTAATTTTTGTGTCATACATAAATGTGCCCTTGAGCACACTTTCAACATCCTCCATTGTTACGGCATCACTGAAGGTCAGCTTCTCAAACTGAAAGATACCCTCTTCATTGAGGAAATTTCTCGGGTCCATATAATATTCAACAGCAAGACGGTTAGCCACAACGAAGCCGCCGTCTTTCTCGATATACTTATCCGTAGACTGATTATAGTGGCCCGATTCCTTGCTCTTGAGGTTTTCACTTGCAGCGCTGTCGCTTATAAGATTTTTTATACCCCACTGATTGTCTATAACGGTATCCCACTCAAGGTCAGTTTCAAATGCTTCAAAAACCCAGTCGGGATATTTTTCGTGAAGCTCACGCAGATAGGGCTTGTAGCTTTCGGGGAAATCTGCAATGCTCGCCTCAAAATCCTCTGATGCTGTGCTCACTTCAAGGTTGTCTTCAACAGCATAAGACAAAAGACCTGCACCCGCAGATAAGACTATTGCGAGTGTGAGAGTCATTATAAGCAAAACCAGTCTGTTTTTATATTTAAACATAATTTCATTCCTTTGCTTGGAAAAATCCATTATAATTTTATCAAAAAAAGTCAAATTTTGCAACCTTAATCATTACAAATTAAAACTTTGTTATTACAAATTTAATATTGAAAAACCTTGGCAGTGTGTATATAATAAAACAGAAACGAGGTGATTTTAATGCTGATACCCGAAAAAGCACAGATAATATTTCAACTGCTCTCAAATGCAGGCTATGAGTGCTTTCTTGTAGGCGGATGTGTAAGAGATATGCTCATGGGTAAAGAGCCCCACGATATTGACATCACTACCAACGCCCTGCCCGAAGAGACCAAGGCTGTCTTTTCAGCTTTTCATACCCTTGATATCGGCATTAAGCACGGCACAATAACTGTTATTATTGACGGTGAGCCTATTGAAATCACCACCTACCGCACCGAAAGTGAATACACCGACGGCAGACACCCCGACAGGGTTACCTTCACAGCAAATATAAAAGATGACTTATCACGAAGAGATTTTACCTGTAATGCTATCGCATATAATCCTGCCGTCGGCCTGGTTGACCCCTTCGGCGGAATGGCTGACATTGAAAGCAAAACACTTCGATGCGTGGGCATTGCCGAAGAGAGATTCAGAGAGGATTCCCTGAGAATTCTGCGTGCACTTAGATTTGCAAGCTGTCTCGGCTTCGACATTGAAGATGACACCGCCAAAGCCATGTACACCTGCCGTGAGCTGATAAATATCGTCTCTCCCGAGAGAATTTACACCGAGATTTCAAAGCTTATCTGCGGTAAAAATGCAGGTGAGATAATCTCCCTTTATTCCGACATTCTGGCTGTACCACTGCCTGAAATCAAAGATATGAAAGGCTTTCAGCAGCACAATTTTCATCATATATACGATGTTTTAAATCACACAGCTAAGGTGGTTGACTCTGTCTCCCCTGCCGCAACATTAAGGCTCGCTGCCCTCTTTCACGATTGCGGAAAGCCCGACTGCTTCAGCATCGACGAAAATGGTGTTGGGCATTTCTACTCCCACGCTTCGATATCTGCAAGAAAGGCAAACGAGGCACTGCTGAGACTTCGCTGTGACAACGCCACAAGAGAAAAAGTCGTAAAGCTGGTCAAAATCCACGACTCACCTATTGAGCCTGACAGCAAGACTGTCAAGAAAAAGCTTCAGAAATACGGTGAGGAGATATTCTTTGACCTGATTAAGCTTCAGCGAGCAGACAACAAAGGACTCTCTCCTGAGTTTCTTTATCGGCAGGAAACCTATGACAAGCTTGAAGAAATTGCGAGGCAGGTCATAGAGGAAAATCAGTGCTTTTCGCTGAAAGATTTAGCCGTGAACGGCAGAGATATGATAGATCTCGGACTTAAGGGAAAAGACATCGGACTTGCTCTCGACCTGCTTTTAAAGGCTGTTATTGAGGAGCAATGTCAAAATGACAGAGAGTCGCTATTGATATATTATCATAGGAATGTGAAATCTGTATAAAATTCAAGAGCAGCCGTTGAGGTTGCTCTTTTTTATTTAACGAACAGCCTGAGGGCGGGTGCGGCGGCTCCATACCCGAACTGCGTTCGGGTCGGCTACTGCTGTAGCCGTAAATCGCGCAGCGATTTAATGGAGCCGCCTCCCACCTTTACCGAAACCTCCCCCGTATACACAAAAAGACAGCCTGATTATCAGACTGTCTTAATTTTATATTGTTGCCCTCGCCGGGCGGGCGTTACTTTTTGCTGCCGCACAAAAAGCAACCAAAAATGCGGAGATGCTTTTTGCTTTTTTACTTTACAATATACACCTTTACGCCGTGAGCTTCGGGAGCCGCACTTATCATAGTTGTGCCCTCGCTATACTTGTTGTCCCACACATCGTGAACACTGTAGCCCTCTTTTTTGGGAAGACTTACATAGCCGAGGTTTGCGATATCCTTGAGCTTGATTTCGGTGCCGTTTTCTTTATTCGTCTTGTTGAAAACACAGATAGCTACAGCGTTGTCCTTAAGAGGCTTAACAAGCACATCAACAAGGCCTTTCTTGAATCTTCTGCACTGAATACCTAAGGGATCCTGATTGATAGCGATCATATCCTTGTTGGTGAGAATCTTGTAAACTGCATTTTCTTTGTCAACTGTGCCGTCGGGAAGAATGAACTTTCTTATGTCATTGCCAAGGATAAGAGGAGCATTCATCATACACCACAGCGAGAAGTGGGCCTTGTTTTCTTCCTGAGTCAGGTCGCCGTTACCGACTTCAAGCATATCAGGGTCATTCCACGCACCGGGTACCGAGTATTTATAAAGGTTGACGGTAAACTCATAGAGAGCGAGAATTGACACCCACTTAGCCTGAATATCACCTGTTGTTCTCCAGAGATTACCTGCTTCAGCGCCCCATTTCCAAGGCTGATTGAAGCCCCACTCGCAGATTGAGAAGATGATGGGCTTTTCCTGTGTACCGTTCTTTTCAGCGTAAAGCTTAGTTGCTCTCTTGAGCTCTCTGCCCATGAGCTTATACTGCATAGCAGCAGAGTCCATACGTGATTTTATAGGGTTTTCGAGCACAACTGTATTTGTGCCTTTTTCGAGATATACATTCGTCTGAAGCTTACCCTCAGGTGTCCAGTTTTTACGGCTGACACAATAGATATGATATTCTTCTTTGCCGTTTATAACAGCTCGGATGAACTTCTCTTTGCGCTCATATTTTCTTATGTCAAGGTGAAGTATGTACTCCCCTGCTTCTTCAGCTTCTACCTCGAGAGAGAGACTGCCAAGACCGCAGTCAAGACCTGCAATATAGTTACCTGTGTCAACTTTTTCGTCAGGTACAATGTAAGCGTCACCGTTTAATTTCACATCTTTTGAGGTAAAGTAAGCGAAGGTCTCACCTGCACCCTCTTTTGCAAAACCGACACCGATTATCCACGGTGCTATCTGAGGAATGGGTACATTGTGGCAGAAGTCATATTTGAAATATTCGATGCCCCATGAAGCAAAGGTTTCAGCATCAATTCTCTCGTTACGAAGCGATGCAGGATAATCTTCACAGGTGTGTGTACCGTTTGAAGAGTAAATGCCGAGCTTGACGCCGCGGCTGTTGACATATTCGGTCAGAGCTTTGATACCGCCGGGGAAATTGACCTTATCACACTGTAATCTTCCGTTTATGTCTCTTTCACTTGCCTGCCAGCAGTCGTCGATGTTGACATATTGGTAACCTGCATCAACAAGACCGCTGTCAGCCATAGCATCTGCGATTTCTTTGATAAGATTTTCGCTGATTTTGTGTCGGAAAAGATTCCAGCTTGACCAACCCATAGGAGGTGTCATCGCTACGCCGTTATTATATGAGCCTTTGCTGACCTGACTTACCTGAGTTTTTCCGATGATTTTTTTAGCGATGCAGATAGGACAAAATTTCTTGTTTTTCATACATATATCTCCTTTTAAATAAAATTAGTTTCGTAGCAAATGATGATCTGTTATAAATGCAGAATGCAAAATGCAAAATGCAAAATTGCGGTCGCGGGTGAACAGGTATTAATCTATAGCTTTCTTCCGCAGAGTCAGTCGGGTTAAAATACCAACCGCCGACGATTTTATTAATCTGTTGTAGCCACGGCAGTTTGGCGGTGCATTGCTTGATTTTTACATCTGACTTCAGGCGGATACAATCGGAGCGAAGCGCCCCCCTATACAATGCACTGAAAGTGCCACGTTATCTCGTCTCACCTGAAAGGGGCGATGTCACGAAGTGACAGAGGGGTTTATTCTGCACTCTGCATTTTGCATTCTGCATTCATAAAGCCTACCGTAATTTTATGCACAAGCTTTTATATAAAGGCTGCGCTTTTCATAATGAACACCACAGCAAACATACTGAATACCGATAAGATGCTTGTCCAGACCACAAGCTGACCTGCAAGCTGTTCGTCGCCGCCTATTTCGCTGACCATAACCGCACTTGATACGGCAACGGGAGTCGAAAACAAAGCGATAATGCCCGGGTACTCCGTGGCGGTAAAATCGAGCACCCCTAAAATGTCAAGAAGCACCGCACCGCCGACACCCACCAAAGGCGCAACAACGAGTCTTAGTACCACTGCCGAAGAGATAGGCTTGATGAGGCTTTTTACAGCCGCAAAATCAAATCTTGCGCCGAGCACCACAAGAGCAAGAGGTGACGCCACCTTAGCAAGATTTGACACAGCCTCATAGATAAAGGGCAGGTCGTTTTTCACCGAAAACACAAGCTGACCAGCTTCATCCAAGGGGATAAAGCTTCTTATAATCAGCACAATTATACCGAGTCCCACACCTCTGATGAGAGGATTTTTAGCGGCGCTTTTAAGTGTGCTTTTTATATCGGGATTTGTATTTTTATCTGAATAGTGTGAAAGTATCATAACCGCAAGGACATTAAAAAGCGGAATTGATACAGCCGAAAGCACACCTGCAAAGGCAAGAGCCTGAGCCGAGCCTAAGGATTCGGCAAGAGGTATGCCGATAATGGCGTAGTTTGACCTGAAGGTGCACTGATTTATTACGCCCTTCTGAGCTCTGTGCTGTGAGAAAAGCTTAGCACTTAAATAGCCTATAAGGCACAGAATAAGTATCACCGCAACGCAGTAAAAAAGAGCTGACACATTTATCTCGGATATGGATTTTATATCATAGACATTTTTAAACAGCAATATAGGCAGGAACACCTTAAAAACCATAGTGTTGCACTTTTTAAAGAAGCTGTCGTCAAAGAGCTTTGTCAGCTTTATTATATACCCTGCCACGGCAAGAAGCAATATAGGTGCCACGGCATTGAAAGAAAAAGAAAAAACTTCAAGCATTAATTTTCACCCTGATTATAATTATAGCCGTAAATCAGCTCACGGATTTTTTCTGTAAGCTCATTTGCTGCCGAGAGATTTGACATATAGCCCGGATGCCCGTCGATAACTATATCGTTTTCACCCATTTTATATGCAATAGTCGTTACCGACACATTATTATCAAAAGAAGCTTCGGAATAATTCTTTACCGCCTGCTCAATACAGGAATACATTGAGTTATTCATATCGCCCAGCACACACAGAATGTGAGCATAGGGATTATACTGTCTCACCTGCGAGATAAAATCGGCATATCTGCGGGTAAATTCCTGTCTGCCGCTTGCACTTTTAGAGCAGTAAGAGGCATCGTTTGTGCCGAGATTTATAACGATTATATCACTGTGATTTTCGCTGAAATCCCATAAAATTTCTCTACCGCCATAAAGCAAGCAAGCCTTGTCGTAATAAAGAGGCAGTGTATCTTCAGCGTTTATTCTGCCGTCTGATGTGTAGCCCGAATAGACACCGAAGCCTGAGAAACAAACTGCACTGTAATCGGCATCAAGATTTTCCGCAGCGATATAGGCATAGCTTTTGGTGAAGTTTTCCGTGGCTGTGGAAAAATAGCCGTAGGGGTCTGCCTCGTCTATGCCGTATCCGCAGGTAATAGAATCGCCGATAAACTCAATTTTAATATTCTTTTCCTCGGTGGGCCTTATCCTTTCTTTGCCGTAAACTGCAATGTCACCTATACCCATAGCGGAATACTGAGCCTCTGAAAGTTTGATAATTCTGACAGTGGTTTCGGTGTTATAGCCATCGAGGGTTATGTGAAATATCTTTTCCCCTTCGGTGAGTATGCTGTCGGTAATAAGCATGCCGTTTTTATATATGGCAAAACGGGGCTCGTGACCGCCGAGATAATTACCCCCGGAGTCGTCAACAAGGGTTATCATTGCATATTCGCCCTTGCAGATAAATTCCACACCGCTGCCGCTGTGAGAAAAATATCTCACGCCGTTTTCATAATATGTTCTGCCCAGGGGCTTCACGTTTTCCTTTTCGGCAGAGTACACAGCAAGAGAGGGATTTGTGAAAACGGGAATCGGTGACGAAGAGGAGTCGTCTGTGGCATAAAGATAAAGAGCTATGCATAAAAACAAAAGCAAAAACCACAGCAGACATATTCTTATAAATCTGAAAATCTTTTTCACACCGACTCTCCTTTCCCGCATAATCAATCATTGTAATTATATATAATTATTGTTTCTATGTCAAATAATTTATAAAAAACACAAGCCGGGAAAAAATCCCGACTTGCATAAAATTATCTTTCAAATACAACTGTTGTGATACTCTTTTCACCGATGGTGATTTGCTTGTGACCCTTGGTTTCGCTTGTGAGCTCGAGCTCTCTTTCAGCGTCGGTGGTATATACCTTGGCATCATAGCCGAGCATATTGAAGGAAACCTCTTTGTCACCGCCTTCGTTGACGATAACCGCAACATAGTTGCCCTCGGGGGTCTTATAAGCTGAAACTGTCAGATAGTTTTCAACTTTATAATTCTGATAAGCCTTGTCGTTTACCCAGAAAGGCCAATCGTTGAATTCAGTCGCGGTCATATCACCGACACTTATGTCAGTATCAACAACACGGCTGCCCACAGGAACAAACTTGGTATAATGCCCCATAGCATAGTATCTTTTGGAAACAGCATAGTCTTCATAGCTGTCATAAACAGCTATCATTGAGTCAGCTCTGTTGCCGCCCTCATTGACAGCAACCCAGGTTGACCAGGAATTTACACCGGTATGAGCTATATCTTCACCGATGGTACGGGCCATAATAAGACCTGCTGTAATGTCGTCAATATCGTGCTGACAGGGAAGCTCACACCATTCGCTCATTTCAAGCTCAAGGCAAGGATAGTTCATATTGATATACTCACCGAAAGCATCTTTGAGAAGAAAGTCTCTGTCTGTCCAATAGCTGTGATAAGCATAGGTACCGAGTACATCTCTGATATCTTCATCAGCATAGAGCTTCTCAAGACACTCAATGGCGTGTTCGCCCACCTGACCGCTTTCAAGAGCAGAGATCTTTACATCCATATTTCTCTCTTTGATTTCAAGAGCGAAAAGACGGATAACTTCAACGGCTTCATCAATTTCGTAATGACAGCCTTCCTGTCCGACCCAACCGCCGCCCCAGTCCCACTGAGGCTCATTGATGGGGCTGATATTCTTTACGGGAACGCCCTTATCAATGAAATATTGGGTAATATCAAGAAATACTCAACGAAATCCTGATAGCATTCTTTCTTGAGATTTGACTGCGCAGGCTCAAGACCGCCTGAAGCGTTACCCGATACACACATTGAATAGTGAGGTGAGTTGGCGAACATTACAACTGTATCAACACAGCCATAACTGAGCACCATATCAAGAATATTCTGCGCTGCAGCATCCTTGCTCCAGTCATAAACCCAATCCTGCTCTTCTTCGCTCCATACAAGGAAGCTTTCAGTAGCTCTTGATGATTCCTTCCAAAGGCGGCCTGTGGGGTCGTCTTTAGAACCACCGCCGATATTGTAACGGTAGATATTAAGACCGAGACCCTCTTCGCTGAAGAGTAGCTTTGTCACTTCTTCAGCACTTTCGCATTCGCCTAATTTCTGAGCCCACCAACAGCCTGAGGTACCCCAACCTGTGATTTCCTGCTCAAGTGAAACTTTATCGAGTTTGATTCTGGTTTTATCGGCACTGATACCGAAGAAACCTGCGATGTTTACCATAATGTAAATAATTACAAGAAATGAGTAAACATATCTTTCACGGAATCTGATCCAATTTTTAAACATAATTTTACCTCTTATTCAAGGTTTTCTCTCTGTGCTGAATAATTGATACTGATTGACTTTTTGAAGAGCATATAGTCATACTGAGGTCTCCATGAGTCACCGCACTTGACATCTTTGAATGCATCTTCGTCAGCAGCAACGTTCATTTCTGTTACACCCTTAAGCTCACCACCCTCTTCATAGAGAGTGTCCCAGAAAGCGTGATGTCCGATATAAGTTACACTTGAGGGAATGTAAACATAAGGTAATTCCTGATTGTAGCTGACAGCGTCTGAGCCGATATATTCAAGACCCTCGGGAAGTGAAAGGTACACTTCACCTAAAGCTTCCTGAGATGTGAAAGCTGAATCAAGGATTTCAGCATCTGTCTTATAGGAATAGATGTTGTCAAGTGAGGGTGTGTTACTCCACTGATCCTTAGGCTCGTGAAGCTTGAAGAGTGCAAGAGTTTCAATTCTCTTGAGACCCTCGGGAAGATAGATTCTTCTGAGGTTTGTGTAGTTCATTGAAAGCTCACCGAGAGTTTCAACTGTTGCGGGTACAACATAAGTCTGAATATCTCTGATGTATTCTTCTGTGGCATCTGCTCTGTAAGGCTCTGTTTCATAACCGAACTTTGTTCTTAAGTACTGGTCGTGGTTGGGCGGATAGCAGATAAGAGTCTTCATATCCTTACTGTAAAGTACACCGTCTAAGTCGCAGTAGTTGGGGTTGTTTTCGTCAACCTCAATTCTCTGGAGCGCCCAGCAGGAATAGAATGACTTGCCGTCAATTTCGAGCACCTCGGGACCGATATTGATAACTTCAACAACACCGTCACAGTTGAGCGCGTATTCGCGGATTGATGTGATAGGCATTGTCTCATCCTTGATGAATGTGAAGTTTGAGGTTACATCGGGGTTTTCCTGATCGTATTCGATTTCTGTAACATAATCAATGGTGATTTCTTTAATATAACCTGTGTTGCTGAATTTTGAGAACTCATAGCCCTGACTGTTTTCTTTATACTCAAAAGTATCGCTCTGTACTGTTCTTACGCTGAAATAGCATGAAAGTGAAACAGCGATAAGAATGATAATTGCAAGTAACGCCTTCTTTGCGCCCGCATTTTTATAAGGCTTGCCGATATGAGGAGCTGCAAGACCCTCTACCTGATAAGTCCAGATTTCGTCGTCGGGAATATTGATAACCTGATCGAGTTCTTCTGTATTGTCAATCTTTTTCTTACTCATATTCTCGCCTCCTTAACCTGTATATACGCCATCGGTTGAAACGCCCTCTTCTTCAGCCTTCTTCTGAGTAACCTCAGCACGGCGCTTGAGAACTTCCATAACCATATTCTGCTTCTTGCTGTCGTAGTCCCAGAAGAGATAGGGAATAGTCATAAGAGCGAAACCGATTACGTCAACGATGATGGGAATAGCAATAATACTTCTTCTTGAAGCGTCTACAAACAGAACTTCCCAGTTACTGTTGAAGCCGAACTTAAGAAGGAAGATAGGAATGATAAGACCTACAAATGAGGTAATGGGGCCTGTGAACCAGCCGAAGATACCTGCAAAGCTTTCGAGTCTTTCACCTGAAAGATACATCTGATAGTCGCCGATACGAACGTTCATATCGTGACCTGCAGTTGTGGGAACTGTCTTTGTCATTTCCATAAAGAAGAGAACTACAATACAGATAGTACCGCAAAGACTGAGGTTGTCACCGCAGAACCAGATAGCAGCAGCAATTGCAGCGTTACCGATAGCACGGGACAGCTGATAGAATATCATAATCTGCTTGTATGAGAATCTCTTAAGGAAATAGGGTGACAGGAAATCAGGCGGTGTGCCTGCAAATGAAACAAGTGCAACAATAAGGCTGTAGGGAAGACCTGACAGACGGAATGTGTAGAGATAAAGAATTGTTACAAAGGGAAGCATACCGTTACCCAGTGAGTCAATAAGACCTACGACGGTATTGATAAGCAGATACTTGTTTCTCAGTACACCGAAAAGACCGTCCCAGAATTTAATCTCAACCTTCTTTTCAATGGGTGGCTGAGGAATTCTTTCCTTGATTCTGCCTGCAAAGAACATTGTAAATACTGCAAATGCAATAAATGTGATGGGGATAATATATCTGTAAAGGTTGATATCAGCCCATTCATATCTGAGCATACCTACAAATACAGGCAGGATAATAGCAATAATTGAGTGTGCGAAATGTGACATCTTGATAGGATAGCTTCTTACGAAAATTCTTTCCTGAAGGTTGGGGCTGATACTCTTTGTGCAGGTTTCAAGCACATTACCGAAACCGAATACGTTATATGTAGCAAAGAGAAGGTTTGCAACCCATACTCTAGTTGCAACATCGGGGATGTTGTAAACGGGAAGCCAACCGATAAGAACAACCATTATGCACTTGGGGATAACGTCTGAGTAAAGTGAATACTTATAACGGCCGAATTTCGGAATAAGCTTTTTACGCCAGAAAATGTTACGTGCGCCTACCCAACCTGAATAAAGGAAGTGGGTACCGAAGGTCTTGAAGCAGGCTGTAGCATTCATACCCTCAAGACCGTTGAGATATGTAATAAAGGGACTTGTAGGATTGAAAAGTGAAGTATAGTCGAAAACTATAGTCGATATGCCAAACAGGGCCATGGCTATGTAGACTGCGTATATTTTCCGCTCGGTTTTCTTTGGCAGGAAGCCGAGGTTATCACAAACAAACCACCAGATAAGAGCTGTAATATAGCCTAAAGGCATATTGATGATACCGATTACCGAGAAGGTAAGGTAAGGCAGCTTATAGTGGTGCATGATAAGATAGCAGCTTGCCCAGAAACCGATGTATTCGAGAATCTTTGAGCCTGCATAGTTACTGCCGACAGCGATGAATATATCCTTATACTCTTTATAAGGAACATATTTGCCCTCAGCAGGGGTGTTCCAATGGGTCTTTATCTCTGTGGCAAGACCTTTGACCTTACCCATAAGTGACCCACCTGAATTGTTACTCATTGGATATTTCCTCCTTTAATTTATTCACCATACATTTTAACAGATTTAACCTCAAAGGTCAACAAATATAGTGCAATTGTTTTTAAAAAAATTATATAAATTGTAAAAAAGGCAGAGGTTTCTAATTCCTCTGCCTTTAGCTTGTTTATTCAAGGATATTATCCATATTGTAGAAACCATTTTCCTGCTGTATGAGGAATTCTGCCGCCGATACTGCGCCGTCAGCAAAAAGACTTCTGTTTTCTGCTTCGTGCTTTAAGGTGATAACCTGTGAGCCCATAGCAAAGATGATTTCGTGAGTGCCAACCTCACTGCCCATACGAAGTGAGTGGATACCGATTTCTTTTTTGTCTCTCTTGCCGTAATCGCTTCTGCCGATAACATATTCAGCGTCGGTCTTTACGGTTTTGATAGCATCTGCAAGAAGAATTGCTGTGCCGCTGGGTACGTCAAGTTTCTGATTGTGGTGCTTTTCGACGATTTCGATATCAGCATCGGGGAATGCCTTAGCGGCAATCTTTGCAAGGCAGGAAAGAAGTGCAACACCCAGGGACATATTCTGTGAATAGAACACGGGGATGCTGTCTGCAGCGCCCTTGATGATGGCAAGCTCAGCCTCACTCTGACCTGTTGTAGCCACAACAACGGGGAGATTTCTCTTTACTGCATAGCCCATAACATCAGCTGTTGCAAGATGGTTTGAGAAGTCAATGATGCAATCTGCTTCGCCCTCAAACTCGCGGATATTGTTATAGATATTCTGTGCCTTATCGGTTGCGAACTCCATACTGCAGTATGCTGCAACTGTATGCTTTTCGCTGTTTTCGATGATGCTTGACAGAGCCTTGCCCATTCTGCCGCCTGCACCGTTGATTATTATTTTCATAAATTTACCTTCTTCAATTAAGGTGACAGCAATCGGAGTGAACAAGTCTTAAATGTCCGATTTCCTGCCACTTTGAAATTTTCCTCCTCACATTATGCGAGTGTAGCTTCGTTGCAAAAATCCCAAATGCACCCAAATTCGGGCATTTAAGATCTTTGAGTTCAGAACGAGAAGATTTTCGTCATGTCAAGGCAAAAGCCGCAGGCAATACTTGCGTATTGGCAAGGCTTTTAACGCAGAGATGGCGGAAATATACCGTGCTGAACCTTGTTTACTTCGTTTGATGTTACCTCTTAAACGTCGAGGCCTGCTTCACGCATTCTGTCGAGAAGTACTGCCTTTGTTGCATCTTCCATTACTGTAAGGGGAAGTCTTACATAGTCTTCGCAGAAGCCCATAGCTGCCATAGCTGCCTTTGCGGGAATGGGGTTAACCTCGCTGAAGAGAGCCTTGATAAGACCGAAATATTTGAACTGCATTTCAGCTGCGCCCTTTACATCGCCGCCGAGGAACTTGTGTACCATTTCTGATGTTTCCTTGGGAAGTACGTTTGAAAGAACTGAGATTACGCCCTTACCGCCAACTGACATAAGAGGAATAATCTGGTCGTCGTTACCTGAATAAAGGTCGAGCTTGTCGCCGCAAAGAGCCATTGTCTCTGTGATTTTGTCAATCTGACCGTTAGCTTCCTTGATACCCTGAATCATGGGGTGGTCAGCGAGAGCTGCATATGTAGCGGGCTCAATGTTTACGCCTGTTCTTGAGGGTACATTGTAAAGGATAACGGGCTTTGTTGATGCATCTGCAATAGCAGTGAACATCTTGATAAGACCCTTCTGTGTAGCCTTATTGTAGTAAGGTGTAACAACAAGCATAGCGTCACAGCCGATTTCACAAGCGTATTTTGTAAGGTCGATAGCATAATCTGTATCGTTTGAGCCTGTACCTGCAATAACGGGTACTCTGCCGTCAACAACCTCAACAGCAAACTTGAGAACATCTCTGTGCTCCTCGTCTGTAAGAGTTGAAGCTTCACCTGAGGTACCTGCAATAACGAGAGCGTCGATGCCCTCTTCAATCTGCCAGTTGATGAGCTTTCTGAAATTTTCGTAGTCAACACCGCTCTGAGTCATAGGTGTGATGAGTGCTGATGCAGCACCGGTAAAAATAGGCTTTCTTTCCATTTTGATAATCTCCTTATATAAAGATATATTTCCGAATTTCAAATTAACATAGATTAAAATACTGTCGGTATACCCGACCAAAATAAAACACCCGATATTTGCATCGAGTGTAATACAGCTCAGAAAACAACAGTTTCCGACGATAAGTGATGAAATATAAGTTTCAAAACCTATCTCAATTATAATAGCACTCCGCAAATGCGACAGTCGGACAAATCTTATTTCATCCGCCCAGGTTGTCTTTCGCCTGACACCTTCGGCAGCAACCCCTTTCACTTCGGCGAGTCTTGCGAGGACTCCTTCAAATGCAAAGCTAATGATGATTAACTGCGCCTCTATCTTTAATTATTTATTCGGTTTAGTGAAGTTTAGCACTATTTTCATAATATGTCAATAGAAAAACTGCAATTTAGTCCTTAAAAGAGCTAAAAAATTCCCAAATGCTCTCAAAAAAGAAAACCGTGCAGGAAAAAGGCGTAAAATAAAGGTAATTGCGGTATCTGCCGAGACTCTTAAGCTCAGAAAAATCAAGGCTGTAATTCTTGCCGTCAACGGTCATACTGATTGCATCCGATGTGCTGTTGAGAGTCATAACCGCATAGGGCGTGAAATAGGAATTGAAGTCGCTTCTCTGCTTGGCGGTTATAGCACCCGCAATAAGACACAAAAGGCAGGTCAGCACAACACTCTTTAAAAGAAAGGCTGGCAGTATCTTTTTCATTTCTCTGTTCATATTTACTCCTCATATTCTTTCATTATTTCGCCAAGGGCACTGCCTCAGCACCTGCCCGTGTATACGGCCTCTTCCAATGTATTTGCATCGGAGCCCACCTCAACCAAAAGTGAACAATGGCTGACATTCATATTATATTTCCTCGGGCAGAAATAAAGGGGTCTTGTTATGCCCTGATACATCTTCTCAAGCTGATTTTGCAGATGCACCGCAAAGGTAAGATTATATCTCCAGTCAGGGAAATTTTCTATGGGGTTACCCTCCTCCTGACAGCCGCTGATTATCATAATCTGCGCCGCTTTTTTTCCATTGATTGTGGCAGTAGGCTTGATTTTTGAGCCGTCGCTTTGCTGAATGGCATCACGGTGTATGTCTAATACTATCTGTATTGACGGATGCTTTTTCAGGTATTCTTCCACCTTTTTCCTCGAGTGGGCGTAGGCTCCGTTGTAGCTCAGGTCGTGGATTTCCTTATCGTGGATAACCTTGTAGCCTGCCATTTCAATTTCACGGCAGATTTCCTCGCCTACTCTTATCATATTCTGTCCTGAGTCCTTGGTACGGGTGGCAAAGTTTGTCTCGTAAAAGCCTCTGTCGAGTATCTGATAGGTCTCGGTTGTGTGGGTGTGGAATATGAGCACCGAGGGCTTATCTGCACTGACGGAAAGGTCGATTTTTTCACCGAGTATCTGCTCTATATCAATGTCAGTTTTATTCACATTTTTTACCTTCACAAGTCCGAAGCTGTCGGTGACTCCCTCGTTTTTATATTGCTTTTCATATATAGTGCCGTCTTTTTTGTCTTTAGAAGCGGTCTTTTCCCTTTCGGCGATAATCTTCTTTATATCCTCAGGGGTGTCGGTGAAGCTTTCACTGTCGGAAACAGTTACGGAAACGGCCTTTTCAGTTGTCGGCTCAGTTGCAGGCTGTGCCGTTGTGCTTTCGGCAGTGGTACTGACAGCAGTCGGCAGAGTTATGCCCTTATCGGGCAGATAGCTTTTTGCACTTTTTAAGGCAAGCTGAGAAAATGCATATATGAAAAATTCGTTGAAAATTACTGTCAGGGCTATTACCGAAGCGATTATCAATACTGCTATGAGATTCCTTAGTCCTTTGTTCTTCATTCTTGTCCCTCCGGATTTATACTATATATACTAATATTCACAATCCGTGAGTAACATTCGTGCAGGAGGAAAATTTTGCTTTGCCGTAAGAGTGAGGGGCGGCTCAGGAAAAATCCGCTATGCGGATTTTGGCGCGCAGAACGCAGTTCTGTGCGCGGTGTGCGGCTTCGCCGCACACCCAGAGTCGGCACCCCACCGCCTGCACTAACTTACAATTTCAGCAATCTCCCTTGCCGTAAGACCTCTCTGCAAAGCAGTGTTTATCCCCATAGCAATAAGGTGTGAGGCATTGTCAATAAGGCTGTCGATTTCCTTGGGCGTGACCATCATCTGACGGTGTGCGCTCAGGTCAATATCAGGCAGAGCCACACCTGCCTTTTCAAAAACATCTGTAGCCATAGTCAGCGCATCCACCACCGTCGGCACACCCACAGCAATAACGGGCACACCCAGAGTTTCGGCATTGATGCCCTTTCTTCTGTTGCCCACACCCGACCCCGGTGACACACCCGTATCGCAAAGCTGAACCGTATTGCCGAGCCTTGCCGTTTCTCTTGAAGCGAGGGCATCGATGACAATAACACAGCAGGGCGAAATCTTCTCAACCACACCGCTGATAATTTCCACTGTTTCAATGCCCGTTTTACCGAGCACACCGGGCACAATGCCTGCCACACTGCGAAGCTCACCGAGACCGAGACTCTCTGCAAGCTCACTGCCGATATGTCTTGTAGCAAATAGCTTGCCCACACTTTTAGGCCCGAGTGCATCGGGGGTTATGTCTTCATTGCCGAGGCCCGCCACAAGTACCGTGCCCTCTGAGGGAAGCAGGTCTCTGAGCTCACGGCTGAGAGCATAGCAGACAGCAGTGAAAACCTGACTGCTTTTATAGAGCTTTTCCGTTTCGAGGGTGATATATCTGCCTATGGGCTTGCCGATGAGCTTTTCACCCTGAGAGTTTATAATTTCTATGGTGGTGATTTTCACTCCGTCTTCACTTTTACAGGAGGATAAAACCCCGTCGAGTTTTTCTTTTTCGTGATATTCCTGCCTTTCTATGGCAAGATCTGTGCGAAAATTCAAATTTTTTCACCTCAAACTATTGCATTATTTGAATTTTTATAGTATTATTATCGGCGTATGAAAAAAAGTCTATCCAAATTTGCAAAAATATCTTGCAATTTTTCAAAAAAAGTGATATGATGTCTTTTGCATGACGGTATTAAGAGGAGGTGTAATTATGCCAAACATTAAATCAGCAAAGAAGCGTGTTCTCGTAAACGCAACAAAGCAGGCTCGTAACAAGTCAGCAAACTCAGCTCTTAAGACAGCTCTTAAGAAGGCTAACGTTGCTATCGAAACAAACGCTGAAGATAAGGAAGCAGCTGTAAAGCTTGCAGTTAAGAAGATCGACCAGGCTGTAGCTAAGGGTCTTCTTCACAAGAACAACGCTGCAAGAAAGAAGTCAGCTATCGTAACAAAGCTCAATTCTTCAAAATAATCAGCAAAGTTTATAAGATTATGAGATGGGTTCGCCCGTCTCTTTTTCTTTTGGCTCTGTAACATAATTATGGTTGATTCTGAAATGCAGAGTGCACTACGATGAATGCAGAATTCAGAGTGCAGAGTGCAGAATTAAGGGTCGCTTCGCTCCGATTATATCCGATTGAGGTAAGATATAAAATCGACGGCGGTTGGCATTTTAACCCGACTGACTCTGCGGAAGAAACTTATATATCAGCAGAACTTCACCCGCGACCACAATTCTGCATTTTGCATTTTGCATTCTGCATTCATTGCAGTGCATTCTGCATTATAATAAAATCATCCTATTGGGGGCACAGCCTTTCTTTTTATAAACGTTTATATTCATTACATATTTCCAACACAAAAATCTGCGATAATATAATCAGGTGAGTATTATCCTATATTGTTATATAAAAACTTATATATTAATAAAAAAACAATTGAAATTTAACAACTTTCGTGATAATATTTACACAGTATCATTTTGGAGGACTCTGTATTATGAAAAAACATTTTTCAAAGTCGCTGATATTACTTGCCCTTATAATCAGCATTATGGCTCTTATGGGCCTTTCGGCAAGCGCTAAGACAATCACATCAGGCGATTTTGTTTTTGAAACTGCATCTTCGGGTGCCACTCTCAAGGAATATAAAGGCAAGGCGTCTGAGGTTGTAATCCCTTCAAAGGTTGAAACCTATAAGGTCACGGCAATCGGTGCTGAGGCTTTTTGGCAGAATAAAACAATGACCTCAGTTGAAATTCCCTCAACGGTCACCTCAATCGGCAAGCTTGCATTCAGCGAATGCACTGCTCTTACAAAGGTTGTTTTACCCTCATCGGTAAAGACTGTCAGCGACAGTGCTTTCTGGTACTGCACCAACCTTAAAAAGATAGTTATTCCCGAATCAGTCAAGTCTATCGGCAACGACGCTTTCAAGGGCTGTGACAATCTGACAGCATATGTTATCGAAGGCTCCTACGGTGAAGAGTACATAAAGGCACTCAAGAGTGTAAAGCTCGGCTACAGATACGCTAAGGATATGACCCTCAACTACACCTCTCTCACTGTGGGTCTCACAGCTGAAAGAAGCCTCAAGGCAACCTTCTCTCCCGAAGAAATCTACTCTTCAAAGGTAACATATAAATCCTCCGACACAAATATTGTAACGGTTTCTTCAAGCGGTAAGGTAAAGGCTGTGGGTATCGGCAAGGCAACTATTACAGTCACCTCTTCCGACAACAGTAACCTGAGCAAAACAATATCCGTTACCGTTAATCCTCAGAAGGTAAAGACCTTAAAGAAAACCGCAGAAACCGCAGACAGCATTTCACTTTCCTGGAGCAAAATCACCAACGCCACAGGCTACAAGCTCTATAAATATAATGAGACTACAAAAAAATGGGTCTGCATTTCAACTACATCAAAAACCTCTTACACAGATAAATCTGTTTTAATGGGCGACACCGCAAAATACAAGGTGCGCGCCTACACCAAGCTCAAAACAAAAACTCATTACGGTGAATACTCATCTGTTCTCACAGTTGCAATGGCTAAGCCAGGCACTGTTACAAAGCTGACAGCGGCAGCGGCAGAAAATTACGCTAAGCTTTCCTGGAAGGCAGCAGAAAATGCCAACGGCTACAGAGTTTATCTCTACGACACAAAGACCAAGAAATTCGTCAAGAAGGCCTCAACCACTTCTCTTGAAGCTAAGATCACAGGCCTCAAAGACAACACCGAATATAAATTTGCAGTTCAGGCTTATTACAAGGTTTCAGCC
>JAGBSR010000001.1 GCA_017631745.1 Clostridia bacterium
ACGATGCCCTGCGACCCGCAAGCTTTTGTAAAAGCTTGACCAAAACTTTACTTATTTATCTTTTTTACTTTCAGAGCAATATATGCCCCGTATCCGCCGCTGACAATCACAAGAAAAACACAGGAAATAATCCGCTGATTTAAACTTAATACACTCTCGTCAGCAAAGACACTCAAGGCATTGAAAATCCCGTGAAATACAATGCAAGGGATAAGACTACCCGTCTTGTGAAAAATCATAACGAGCATAAAGCCTGCCGCCGTAGCGTAGATTATCTGCAGAATGTTCGGCAACAGCTCTGCACCCGAGCCGTTGAAAAGGTTGATTATATGACCCATTCCAAAGGTTATGCTTGAAACAATAATTGCACTTTTTACGCCGTTTTCAGCCATAGACTTAAACAAAAGGCCTCGGAATATGACTTCTTCAAGAAAGCCGACACAAAACATTGTCAGTATATACAGCACTGTCTCTGCCAAGGAAAGATTCAGCTTCAATCCGTTGATGAGATTTGCTGACATAAGTATTGCAAGAGGAAGGTAGAAGAGCATTTTTCTTGCAGACACCTTGCTTTTGCACAGACCGTACTCTTCACTAAGGCCGTTTCTTTTTATAAAGATGAGCAGTACCACGGACATAGTCAGCGCTATAGGCAGTGTGACGGCTTTTGATATGCCCACACTCTCGGATAAGATGTCACCTATGCTCATAAGAACACAGTAAGCCGCTATCCAGATTATTGAGAAGGTAAGTCTGCTTTTTTTGTATAGCTTTTTCATATTTCCTCCTTTATAAAAATGGCGGGAGAGTATGTCTTTTTACCGACCACTTTCCCGCGTACATAATATGTAATGTTTTTATGTGGGACTCCGTCCCACGCCCTGCAAGCTTTTGTAAAAGCTTGACCAAAACTTTACTTATTCTTCTTTTATTTATTCAATTCTTCCCTTAATGCTTTAACTTCTGCTAATACACACTCAGGTGAGGGACCGCCCTTAACTGTTCTCTTGCTCACACACTCGTCAAGGTCAATTGCCTTGTAAACATCCTCGTCGAAAAGGTCACAGATAGCCTTGTATTCCTCAAGAGGAAGTGTCTCAAGAGTAAGTCCCTTGTCAATGCAGATAGCCACAAGCATACCTGTAGCCTTATATGCATCACGGAAAGGAAGTCCTTTGTAAACAAGATAGTCAGCAGCAACAGTAGCATTGATGAAGCCTCTTGCAGCCGCATTTCTCATATTGTCGCGAAGCACGGTTGCTGTCTCGAGCATAGGTGCGAAGGTGTCAAGGCACATAATAACTGTGTCAAGAGCATCAAAAACAGCCTCTTTATCTTCCTGCATATCTTTGTTATAAGCAAGGGGGATACCCTTCATAACTGTAAGAAGTGTCTGCAAATCGCCGAATACTCTGCCTGCCTTACCTCTTACAAGCTCAGCAATATCGGGATTCTTTTTCTGGGGCATAATGCTTGAGCCAGTGGAGAATGCATCGTCAAGCTCAATGAATTTGAACTCCCATGAGCACCAGGCGATAACCTCTTCGGCAAAGCGTGAAAGGTGTACCATAATGATTGAAAGTACACTGAGAAGCTCGAGGGCATAATCTCTGTCAGATACGCCGTCAAGGCTGTTGGTACTCACGCCGCTAAGGCTTAAAAGCTCTGCGACATATTCTCTGTCGAGGGGATAGGTGGTACCTGCAAGAGCGCCTGAGCCGAGAGGGGACACAGCCATTCTCTTCTTGCAGTCGTAAAGTCTGTCAAGGTCGCGCATAAGCATTGAGCCGTAAGCCATAAGGTGGTGACCGAAGGTTACGGGCTGAGCACGCTGAAGATGTGTATAACCGGGCATAACTGCATCATAGTTTTCTTCAGCCTTGTTGAGGATAACCTCAACGAGAGCTTTGATTGATTCTTCGAGTACATCGCACTGATCGAGGAGATAAAGTCTCAGGTCAAGAGCAACCTGGTCATTACGGCTTCTTGCTGTGTGAAGTCTCTTACCGCTGTCGCCGATACGCTTTGTGAGCTCGCCCTCAACAAATGTATGGATATCTTCGGCTGTCATATCGATTTCGAGTCTGCCTTCTTCAAGGTCAGCGGCAATCTCTTTAAGTGAAGCAACAATCTTGTCGCTTTCGCTTTTGTCGATGATATTCTGCTTGCCGAGCATTGTAGCGTGAGCAACAGAGCCTCTGATATCCTGCTGAGCCATACGGCAGTCAAATGGTATAGATGAATTGAAATCGTTGGTTTTTTTATCAAGTGATTTTTTAAATCGTCCTGTCCATAAAGGCATAGTGGTTTCCTCCTGTGGTGTGTTATATAATGCGTAGGGGCGCCCATTGGGCGTCCTTGTTATAAATTTTCAAAATATTGCAAGTTGACATATTCTTCATCTTCATTCCACTTAACGGGATTATCTTCGATGTATTGCCATTTGTTTAAATATTCTTCCTCATCTCTTATTATTCGGTCATGATAAAGCTTTTGCCAAGGTGAAAAGCCTATTTGTTTAGAAACATAACCTTTCATCTGATTGATGATTGTAGGAATTTGTGGAGCTGGTTTAGTAGTGATTGAAATAATCATATGTATATGATTTGGCATAATTACATACTTGTCAACGGTGACACCCGGATAATGGGTTGATATATTGTTTATTGCAGCATCTACAACTTTACCGTAAGGTGAAAGGTGATAGGTGATAGGACGGCCAATGGCCGCCCCTACGGTATCGCGTGAAGCGTTACTCCAAAGAATAGGGTGCCTTTCTTTGATGCAGATTGTTATAAAATATGCATTTGGTGAAGAATAATCATAGTTTTTCAGTCGATAATCTTTTCTCTTATGTATCATATCTGAAACCTGTCATATCGGATTTGTTATATTATATACAATCTTTGCTGATAAATCAAGGGACTATCGTGAGATAGTCCCTTTTTGATATTCTTATTTATTGATGTCCCAATCCTTTGAGAGCATTGCCTTAACCTTGAGGGGAAGACCGAAGAGGTTAATGAAGCCGTTTGCATCATACTGATCGTAAACCTCATCCTCGTCGAATGTAGCCATTTCTTCACTGTAAAGTGAATAGGGTGATGTCATACCTGCGCCCATAATTGTACCCTTATAGAGCTTGAGCTTAACTTCACCTGTAACAGTTTCCTGAGTCTTGTCAACAAAAGCTGAAAGAGCTTCACGGCAGGTTGTGAACCACTGGCCGTTGTAAACGAGCTCTGAGAACTTAACAGCAAGCTGCATCTTAAGGTGCTGTGTTTCCTTGTCAAGGCAAAGCTGTTCGAGCATTTCGTGAGCCTTGTAAAGGATTGTACCACCGGGAGTTTCATATACGCCACGGCTCTTCATACCAACGAGACGGTTTTCAACCATATCAGCAATACCGATACCGTTTGCACCGCCAACCTCGTTGAGTGCCTTAACCATTGCAGGACCGTCGAGTGTTTCGCCGTTAAGTGTTGTGGGCACACCCTTTTCGAAGCCGATTGTGATGTATGTGGGAACGTCGGGAGCCTTTTCGGGAGTTACGCCAAGCTCAAGGATTTCGTCGTACTTGGGCTCGTTAGCGGGATTTTCGAGGTCGAGACCTTCGTGTGAAAGGTGCCAGATGTTCTTATCCTTTGAGTAGTTTGTTTCTCTTGTAATCTTAAGGGGAATGTTCTTCTTGATAGCGTATTCGATTTCGTCTTCACGGCTCTTGAATTCCCATGTTCTCCAGGGAGCGATGATTTCCATATCGGGAGCGAATGCCTTGATAGCGAGCTCGAAACGTACCTGGTCGTTACCCTTACCTGTGCAGCCGTGGCAGATAGCATCAGCGCCTTCAGCAAGAGCGATATCTACGATTCTCTTAGCGATGATGGGACGAGCGAATGATGTACCGAGAAGATACATACCTTCATAAACTGCGCCTGCTTTGAGAGTGGGGTAGATGTAATCTTCAACGAATTCCTTGTTGAGGTCTTCGATGTAGAGCTTGCTTGCGCCTGTAGCGAGAGCCTTTTCTTCAAGGCCTTCAAGCTCTGTTGTCTGACCAACGTCACCTGATACTGCGATTACTTCGCAGCCTTCATAGTTTTCTTTGAGCCAGGGGATGATGATTGATGTATCAAGACCGCCTGAATAAGCCAGGACAATCTTCTTGATTTCTTTCTTTGCTTTCATTGTCTTTATCTCCATTCGTATTTTTCTTTAGACTATGTTTCAACATTATACACCTTTTTATTTAAATGTCAAGGGAAAAAGGTATAAATATATAAAAAATCGTGAATTTATTGAATATTTACAAGGTAATATGCATTTTTAGATTTAATTTATGCATAATTATAAATGAAACTGCATAAATCGGGCCTTTATACAATAAAAATGCATTAATATGTAATTAATGAGCTGTCCGTTTTCTGAACAGCTCACAATTATTTTGTTTAAAATTTATGATTTGAAGAACTCATAGCAAGCTCTGTAAGTGCTGTAAACATCGCTCTTTGCAACGATTTCATAGGGAGCGTGCATTGAAAGCACGGGTACGCCCAGGTCAACTACATCAATACCGAGGTTTGCAACATACTTTGCAACGGTACCGCCGCCGCCTTCGTCAACTGCACCGAGCTCGCCGATCTGCCACTGTACATCAGCAGCATCAAGAATACGGCGAATCTTGCCCATAAATTCAGCGCTTGCATCGGATGTGCCGCTCTTGCCTCTTGCACCTGTATATTTTGTGATAACTGCGCCGTAGTTGAGTGTGCAGCAGTTGTATTTATCGTGAACTGAGGGGAATGTGGGATCAAAGCCTGCATTAACATCAGCTGAAAGACACTCTGACATTGAAAGCACATCTCTGCCCTCGAAGCCTTCCATCTTTGCAAGGTCGCAGATGAAATATTTCATAAAGCTTGAGTTGAGACCTGTGTTACCGTCTGAGCCGATTTCTTCTTTGTCAGCGAGAACTGCGATTGAAGTGTGCTCGGGTGTGCCGATATCGAAAGCCGCAATAGCCGCAGGGTATGAGCAAACTCTGTCGTCGTGACCGTAAGCACCGATAAGGCTTCTGTCA
>JAGBSR010000006.1 GCA_017631745.1 Clostridia bacterium
CTGAGGTGCAAACGATTCCATATTATGGAATTTATAATTGCCACTGTTTGTCAGAGTAATCAGATTGTCACCCTTTGTGAGACTTAAGTTGAATGTCATAGTATTATAGGTATATTGACTGCAGGTGTTTCGTGTGAAAACATCCTGGCTTTCACCGTCGACAGTAACAGTCATATATCTTTCTATGAGGTCAACGTTATAGTCGTGGTAACCGCCCTCGGAGTTGTTAGCATAAAGAACAGTCACTCTGTAGTCGCCGTCCTCGGGCACATTCACAGTGAAAGTACCTTTACCGCCGAGGTTTGAAATACCGTCAATATAGGTGACACCGTATTTATCGGTGAGAAGCTGAGCCTTACCGCTAAGAGTGATATCCTCAGCTTTTATAGTTTTGGTGAAAGCCTTGGCAGTTACTTTAAATAGACGAAGTTCACCGCCGAAGCTTATTTCGTTAAGGCCTCGTCTGAGATAGACTATATCGCCTCTCTTGACACTGCCGACAGCCCCGTCAATGCTGATTTCGCCTGAATAGTCCGTATAAATCTCATAATATCCGTCATTAGGAGCAACTGCATAATATCTGTTATTTTCGTCATTAAGAACGGGGATTTCTAAGGGTGCTTCGTAAGGTGAAACGAGCATGCTGTCAAGAACATAAGTGCCCTCACAGTTATAGAACTCTATGGTATGTATGCCGACTGGTAAGCTTTTTCTAACAGTAAGCTTGGTTGTGCATTCACTCTTGACAGTGTTTTCAAGGCTGATGATTTCTTCTTTGCCGTCGATTATCATTCTGACCTTTGCATAATCTCTTCCCTGAGGAATTCCCGAGTCATTGTGTTTACCGAAAATAATGTCGAGGTTATAGAGACCGCCTTTGCTTACGGTGAAGTTAAGCTTTACGCCGTCGCCGTCTTTTTCCATACCGCCGACCATACCCTTGAGCTCACCTGTAGTTGCATACCAGCTGTCATAAGTATAGGCGTCGCCTTTAAGCTTGCCCTTTTCAAATTCATATCGCTTGGGGAGATTGGTGTTTCTGATTATCTGAGCATTTTCGTCTTTGGGTGAAACGGTTACAAAATAAACTGCATCTTTATCTGTACCGGGCACAGCGATATTGAGATTGCCCGATGTGACTTTTGCATTATACTGTCTTAAAAGCGTGGGAGCCGATACGATACCTGTAAGGCCCGCATAATAAACAGCTTCAATTTTAACCGTAACATCTTCATTGAGGAGTGTATCACCGAGATTTCTGACCTTGACATTGAAGCTCTTATCACTGCCTGTGATAATCATATTGACAGCATCGCTGTTTTTTGTTAGAGTTGCAAAGCCGTCGAGTCTGTCTTTGGGCTCATATTTATTCTGTGTTTTGCTCTTTACAGCGAGTCTGTACTGACCTTTCATTTCGGCATATCTGCGATAAAGCCACCAATTTGAGTTGGGTGAGTTATCATCGGCTGTGGTATCGTTAAGGTTGTTGCTCAGTCGCCAATAAGCCATATTGCCCCAGATGCCGGTCTTTTCCATAGCAATGATATAGTGAAGCATAGCAGCGGGGTTGCCGCATTCTTCGGGTTCGCCGTATTCTGTTACAATAATCGGAAGCTCAGCTATGCCGTATTCTTTTTCGATTCTGCGGTAATCTTCATAATGAAGATGCCAGTCGGGAATTGACCAATAAGCGAGCTCGTGCCATATCATTATTTCGGGAACGCAGTTGTTTTCGGCAGTGTACTGTATGAAGCCGGTTATTTTGCTTGTTTCATAATCGCAGAAGCCAGGACCGCCTATTTTTGCATCGGGTGCCATCGATTTGATAAAATCATATGTGATTTTCCAAGCCTCATAGAAATTCTGTCTGCCGATTTCATCGTAGTGAACATTGCCGTCAATATAGTTGCCGAACCAGATTGCGTTGTCGCATTCATTGAAAATGCAATAAACAAGACGGTCTTTGTAAGGCTGAGCCTCGAGATATTTAACCTTTTCTTCAACGATAGGCAAATATCTGTTATAAAGGAAGTCTTTCCAGTCGTAGGTACCCTCGGCCCTCATATCCATAATTTCCTGGTGGCAATAATACCATGTGTCAAAGCTGTCCTGCAGATAAGTGACAATGTAGTCACAACTATCCAGCTGACCCTGAATATGGTCAATATCACCTGTTGGGTGCTGAAGTCCGTCAGGAACCTTCTGAGAGACGGAGCTTATTTTAAGTGCATTTGTTATAGCTGATGAGGGCACTTCTTTTTCAGCAAGGCCGTAAAGAAAGCCTGTTGCTCTTGTGGTGCTCTCGCCGAGAATATCTGAGGCATCAACTGTCAGTGCAGGCTGAAATGATGCGGGCACTGACTCAAAAAGAATTATAAGTGTAATTAGAAAGCTGATAATTTTAGTCATAACTTTTCTCCTTTGGTTTTTACCATCTGTTTTCAACATATTCGCAGAAAGCGAAAAGGTCTTTTATCTCAAGCTTTGTCCCGTCATCGAGAGTCACATCGCCGTTCCATAAGCCGTAAACCTGATTGCAGTTCATTCTTGCAATGATGCCGAGATTGAGGTCGCTTGGGTTGTTTCTTATAGGTGTCATAGTCAGATTGAATCTGCCGTCTTCGGAGATTATCTTCCACTCTTCCATAAATCTGCCCTTTGGGAACTTCTCTACATCAACAGCGCCGATTTTATGTACTCTGCCGTCATAGAAAAGACAAGTCTCTGTGGCGTGGCTTTCATCGCCGATAGCCCAGGTAATTTCAAAACCAAAGATGTGCTTTTTACCTTCGGCATCAGGGAGATATGTTGCACCGCTGCCCCAATACCACACCATATGTCGGGGAGTATTAACCTTGCCCCAGTCCACAGAGCAGAAGGATGTATCCTTTGAGAATTCATATGTAAAGTCGCCGAATCTGAAAATGCCTGATGTAGGCAGACAGTTCTGTTTGGTAGTCATAAAGTATTTGGTGTTATCACCCTCAAAGGGTAAAACAGTTGTAATGCTTTCAAAGCCTTCGGGAATATCCATAGAGAGGTTGCATTCTAAGGTTTTGCTCTGATGAAGCATCTTGAAATAAACAGTACGCTCTGTTTTCATTGTGTTGAAATCGAAAACCGTTGTGCCTTGTTTGCCGGTGAATCTGCCGGGGGCGTCGATTCTGTTAAGGGGAAGAAATTTGTTTGCTCCCACGAAGATAATCGAGCCGTCGGCGTGAACCTCACCTGTGTGAAGGTCAACGAGTCGAAGTCCCATAAAGCCGCCTATACCGACATGGGCGAAAGAGATAAGAAGCTGTTTTTGTCCGTCGGTAACGGTATAGTAGTCCCACTCTTTTTTGCTTATGAGACGCTCTTTTTTGACTAAGCTTCTGTCATACTGAAAAACATTGTGCCTTGCCCAGCCTCTTGCATTGAGTGTTCCGTCGGGGTTTAAAAGGGGAGTAGGCTCAGTGTATTCTGTCTGCTTTGAGGACTCTTTCCAATCTTTAAAGGGCACATAGGTGCGCGGAAGTTCTTTGCTCATAGTTTTTCTCCTTTTATTTATTCAATAGATCTAAAATGTAAAAGATGTTTTGTTGAATTAAAAATAATCACAGGGTTGCATTCGGTCAATATATCTTGGGTGTGATCTGTAATATTGATGAATTTTCGATGGTTTTTAAATACTTTTATGCCGACGATAAAGAGAAGAAGCATCGTGAGACCTAATATTACAATGCCGAAAATGAACTCTTCGAATATAAGGGATACAGATGCGAGAAACAGGAGGCCTGTGAAAAAAATCCATATTAATTCTGTGGAATACAGAATAAGCTTTAAAATGGTTTTATCAAGCTTGTTTTTCCACAAAAGCTTATATTTGCAGTCAATGTCGGTTTTAAGAAATGCAAAAACAACCGCGTTACCGTAGGTGAATATCTGCTCCTGAATAATAATATCGTTGTAACAGTCTGCTGTATTTATTTGGCAATCAAAGAAAAGTATAAAACCGGGAGAATACATAGTATCGTAAATGCGCCTGAAGTGAGGTTGTTTGAACATCTTGAGCGACATTCTTTTGGAATCGTCATAAGAAAAGGTTATCGTTTCAGCTTTTGTATAAATGCTTACTCGTTCTCCGTGGGCAAGTGATATGCGCTCATCACCATTTATGATGCTTACTTTTCTGGAGGAGTTGTTTGTTATTCGTATTCTTTTACTATTCATAAAATACCTTTAATTTATTTCAGTTTCTTTCCGTCTGAGAATGCTTTGCCCACAACCTCGCCGATAGTGCGGTAGGTATGTGCAACAGGGTCATATGTTATAGGCATAAACTTGTCGAGAGTGATTCTGCCCTTATTGTCGAGTATGCTTTCGTCGGCGCTGATGTTTATAATTTCACCAACAAGTCTGCAATTTTCTTTGTCATAGCTTTTAAGCTTGCACTCGAGAGCCATAGGCAACTCTTTAAAAATCGGAGCATTGACAAACTCGCCTTTTTCTGCTGTCCAATTGCATTTTACAATCTTATCAGGTACATCATTGCCTGAAACGATACCGACATAATCGGCGGCAACGAGGTTGTTTTTATCTGCAATGCTGACAGTAAAAGCTCCTGCAGTTACAACATTTTCAGCGGTTTTGTGCTCGTCGCTGACACAGATAGAAATCTCTGTTTCTTCGCTGATACCGCCCCAGGCAGCATTCATGGCATTGGGAGTGCCGTTTTCATCATAAGTGCCGATGATGAGTACTGGCATAGGATAGAGTATGGCTTTTGCACCAAGGTTTTTTCTCATGTTAAATTCTCCTTAAGTTTCTTCTTAATTATTTTATCACAAAGTTTCTTTCAATGCAATAAGATTAAATTCATTGAAATTTATACTTGTAAAAATTAATCATATATTGTATAATAAATAAAATATGCAAATTCAGGAAGAGGTAATATAAATGTTGACTCCCGAAATTAAAACAGCTTTTGAATCATTTGGCGTTGACAGTGAAATTGTATCTGTAGGTCAGATTACTGCAGGTCTTATCAATGCTACATATCTTATTGAAACCGAGAATAAAGAAAAATACATTCTTCAGAAAATCAATACCTTTGTTTTTAAGAACCCTGCCGAGCTTATGGAAAATATCGTAGGCGTAACAAAGTATCTTGCTGAAAACATCAGCAAAAACGGCGGTGACCCCAGAAGAGAAACTCTCAACTTTGTGAAGAACACTAACGGCAAGTATTTCTATCTTGACGCTGAAGGCGGTGCTTGGCGTATGTATATCTATGTTGACGACGCTTTCACATACAACAAGGCTGAAAGCGGTGCAACCTTAAAGAGTGCAGGCGAATCCTTCGGCCGTTTTATGAAGCTTCTTGCAGGCTATCCCGCTGAAACTCTTCACGAGACTATCGTCAATTTCCACAATACTCCCTCAAGATATCAGGACTTCCTTAAGGCTGTTGAAGCTGATGTAAAGGGCAGAAAGGCTGAGGTTGAAGCTGAAATCAAGTTTGTTACCGACAGAGAGGCTGACACAAGAAAGCTCACAGATCTTCTCGCTAAGGGTGAAATTCCTCTCAGAGTTACCCACAACGACACAAAGCTGAATAATGTACTCTTTGACAAAGCAACTAATAAGAGTATCTGCGTTATCGACCTTGACACAATTATGCCGGGTCTTGCAGGCTACGACTTCGGCGACAGCATCCGTTCAGGTGCCAATGCCGCAAACGAAGACGAGGCAGACTTATCTAAGGTATTCGTAAACCTCGAATTTTTTGAAAACTATGTTGATGGATATCTCAGCCAGACAGCAGACAGCCTTAACGATGCGGAAATCGAAAATCTCGCATTCTCAGCCAAGCTTATGACATTTGAGTGCGGTATGAGATTCCTTACTGACTATCTCAACGGCGATGTTTATTTCAGAACAACATATCCCGAGCACAATATCGTAAGAGCAAGAAATCAGTTCAAGCTCATTGAAGATATGGAAAGCAATATGGATAAGATGCAAGCTATCGTTATGAAGTACAAAGAAAAGTATAGTAAATAAAAAAATTTAATAACAAAGCGGAGTAGATTTCTACTCCGCTTGATTTTTTATTCGGGCCAGATGATTTCAAGGCCGCCAAGGTCTCTGCCGTTATCTGTGGGGAACCACTTTTTGCCGAGAACCATATTTTCCTCTTTATTCTGCATATTCACCTTGAGAAGTGAGGTGCAGTTGTAAAAAGCATATTCGTCAATTTGTGTCACAGCCTTAGGGATGATTATTTCCTTAAGACCGTAGCAATATGAAAATGCATCCTTGCCGATAAAGGTGAGAGTGTCGGGCAATGTAATTTCACCGAGATTGCAACGGAAGAAAGCCTTTTCTTCAATGGACTTGAGAGTTGAGGGAAGGGTGATTTCTGTCAGCTCATAGCACTTATAAAAAGCCTTCGAACGGATAGTTTCAACGCCCTCGGGAATCTCATAGGTGATAAAGTTAGTTTTGTTACCCTCGGAGTCTGTTCCGGTCTGAACACCGAGTGCAGGGGGATAGAAAAGCAGTGTTTTCATATCTTTGGTGTAAAGTACGCCATCAACATCGCAGATATAAGGGTTGCTTTCGTCTACATCAAACTCGATGATTTTTCGGCTGTTACCGAATGCCCAGTCGCCGATTTCTTTTACATTTTTGCCGATGGTAACTTTATCGGCATATTCAAGGTTAACAGCAGCGAAATCTGCAATTTCTGTTACGGGTACACCCTCGTATTCATCGGGGATAACAATATTTGTTACTGATGTTTTATTGGGCACCAGAGTAACGGTGGCTTCTGAGTTTTCGATTTTATAGTTTATGCTTGTGTCACCTGCAAGCAGTGCATCAAGACTGTCCGTGCCGCAGGATACGAATGAAAAACAAACAAGAACAACAAGAGCTAAAGTAATAATAATTCTTTTCATTATGATACTACCTCCTGAGCAGGTGCACTGCCTTCGGAATCAGCAAGGCGCTGTTTGAGCTCGGCAACACACATATCGTGTTTTTCTTTTGTGAAGTTATAGAAGATAAAGGGAAGAGTTGCAATGGCGTAACCTATAATTGCAAACCAGGTGTGTATGCTGAAAACATTGCTGAGAATTTCTGAGTCAAAGAATACGTCCCAGTCTGAGGTGAAGCCGATTCTTTCAAGCAGGAAGGGTACGATATAACCCACTGCCATATTAAGAGGATTTGTGAACCAGGTGAATATGCCTGAGATAGAGTCGCAGCGTTCTCCGTATTTCCACTGATGATAAATCTGAACATCGGCGTTGATACCCTGAGTGATACCCGAATCGACAGGCTGAATGGTATTTCTCAGGAATGTTGCAATGATGAAAATGACGATGTTTTCTGTCTTGATTGCAAGAAGCACACCGAAAATTGAAAGAATAGTTGCAACACGGGAAATGAGAAGAACATTTCTCTTCTGAAAGTGCTTTGTCAAAAATACACAAAGCAGGTTACCGGCTGTCATACCTACAACAACAATATTCGCCGCAATGCCCGAGAACCATTCCATTCTCAGTGAATATACAAACCACCATGAAAGCAGGTTGTTGAGAAGCCAGTGCCACTGTGAGAAAACATTGGCGATGTTTATCATCCAGAGATATTTATTCTTAAGGGCGTTCTTAGCACCCTTGAAGAATTCAACCTTTTTACGGTTTTCAATATCCTCTTCGATAACTCTCTCTTTGCAGAAAAGAGCGGCCATGCCGATAATAGCGCCGACAAAAGCAAATATAGGTACGAATACCCTATAGGTCTTGATGTTGAGATAACCGCCGGTGAGGCTGATAAGAATGGGGAAGAACAGATTGATAATTGAGGGGAATAAGCCCGTTATAATAGGTACGATTGAGAAAAGCTTCTGTCTTTCCTGAGAGTTGGGAGTCATAAATGAGATCAGACCGCCGACATTATTGAAGTTGTTGAAGAAGAAGCTCATAAAGGTAAATGCAAAATGCAGAATGGTAAGCTTGGTAGCGTGGGGGAGATTTTGCACGGGGAGATAGGGGATAATAGAAATAAGAATAGCTGACGGAAGTGCACAGCCTGCAACAAAGGGCTTGAGTCTGCCGTACTTGGCACAGAAAACTCTTCTTATAAACCATGTGATATAGTTGGTCACACCGCCCAGGAACAGAATATTGCCCACAATCTGAGGCAGACCCATCATAATGCCCTCAAAGGTGTTGGCAGGGATAAAGTAGCAGGCAAGGCCTACAATAATCTGACCGAGATAAGACGCATGAGCAAACTTCTTCATACCCGGTGAAAGTCTGCCGTGGTTTTCGTAGATAAGCATATTTGCAGGGTTAATGAATAAAAGAATATAACCTATAATGGTGCTGATAAGGTTAATCATATAGAAATCCATAGCGGGAATTTCCATAATAGCACCGCAGAAATATGCAGTTGAGAATGTAACAATATTTGAAGCGGTTATAAATATGTAGGTACCGCCCTGAGAAGCCGTGTAGGCAGCCATTTCCTTAAGAGACAGATATTCGCCCTCTCCGGGTGTGTTCCAATGTGTTTTCACATATGACGGAGCACTTTTGACTTTTGTGATAATTTCAGAAATATTCATATATTTTCCTCCTCCTGTTCTCATACAATTATATAGCCTTAGCAGGATAAAATAAAGGGTAATTTATATATAAGAAAATTTTTGTCGAATTGTCCATATAACAAAGCCGTAAATTGTTAAATCCGCTGAAAGATAAGTCTCTCAGCGGATTAATTGTTTATTGGTTGCAATAAAATTTTATGGCACTTCTTGCGTACTCTGCCGTGCCTTTACCGTATTTATCTATATTTTCTTTGAATCGCTCATCAAGAACATACATTTCGCCGAGACCTGAGAGAATTTCATTAGTGCAGGTATAGAAGTTTTCGGTTATATATGCCTGAAGCTTTTCTGCCACGGCAACAGCCTCATCGCTGTCTGCACTTAAACCGTTGTTCATCGCCTTGGCAAATTCGGCAAAAACAGCCATAAGGCCCTCGTTTACTTCGCTTTGCTTTTCTTGCGAGTACCCTGCCGTTTTCTCTTGAGACTGCTTATAGGCATCGGTGTGTCCCCATTTTTCTTTTACTTCATTTTCATAGGAATTCTTTGCATTTTCATATTCCTTATTGTTTAAAGTTTTCATATCAAATTCACCTTTCTAAGCTTCATAAAGCTCATTTCTTATCGTATCTGATATGAGTATACACCATTACATTAGGTGAGAGTCAATAGTTATATGAAAATTCTTGCCTGAAATTTTCGGCAGGGTACCCTAACACAAAAATCACACATTGTGTTTATAAAAATCTAAAATTCAAATTTCATTAAAATAGTTGACAATTGCGACACTATTAACTATAATATAACCATAAATGGCGTAATAGCGCCAAATTCAAGGAGGAAATTCCAATGAGAAAAATTATTTCTTTAGTATTAGCTATGTTAATGCTTTTCAGCGTAATGGCTGTTTCAGCATCTGCTGCGACAGAGTGTAACTGTGATGACCATGTAAAAAGTTCTACCTGCCATTGTTGCATCTATTGCCCTGAAAACCCCTCATTCGCATATGTAACACCTTGCCACAAGGAATATGTAGACGGCAAGTATGTTCTCTTAGAAAAAGTCTGCTGTGAAAATTGCACAGGCTTTATCAACAATAAAGGCTTATGCGGTTGTAATTGCAGATGTTGCTCACTCGGCATCGACGGCACAGTAGGCGATCTCTCAGACCCCATCGGCGGTTATTGGGATGAAATCTGGGACGAAGAAGCTCAGGACAATTTCGTTACAGGCTTCCAAGCTGTTTTAAAGAAGATTTCAGATGCATTCGATAAGATCTTCAATGCTATCTTTGAGTTCTTAAGACTTGACGAAATCCTCGGCAGAAACTAATAGCAATCAGATACTAAAGAGCTGTCTTGAATAGACGGCTCTTTTTTTGAGCCTTAACATAAAAAATATTAAAAAATTTTGAATAAACTATTGACATTTATGTTTCGCTATTATATAATTGAAGCATATTAAAGGGTTTGCCTTTGATAAATTTATACATATGGAGGAAATTACAATGTTCGATTTCGCAAAATTCGAAGCAGTATGGCAGGCTATCTGGGCTTACATCTATGATGTACTTGCTTACTTCGGCATCACTCTTGGTGAATAATTTTAATCAACACAATAAAATCTAAATAGGAGGTATTTTATAATGGAAACATTTGTAGCTATGTGGCAGAAGCTTTGGACTCTCATTTATGATATCCTTGCTATCTTTGGCATCAAACTCGATAACGGTATTGATGCATAATTAAACAAATATCGCGATTAAACAATTGTTTAATAAATAAAACCTGTCCTTAACGGGCAGGTTTTATTTTTTATTTCTTGTGTGTAATTAATGTGTAATAAGAATGCACAATTAATTAAAAATATTTATAGTGTGTTGACAAAAAACACTTTTAATATTAGAATATAGTCAAGGATTAAGTCCGATATAAATTTAAGGAGGAAACACTATGAGTCTTTGGGATTGGATTTATGAAACATTTGGCTTAGATCATCTTGTTGAGCTCTTCAACCTTATCAAGAGTCTCTTCGCTTGATTTACAGTAAAAAAATATTGATGTTTAAATTATCGGAATAATCCACCTGCAATCAGTCAGGTGGATATATTATTTTAAGGTAAAACAAAAGGCGGACATCTTATTTTTTATTTTTCTGCGCTTGCTCTTCTGATATAGTTTTTGAAGAATATAAGTGCATCCTCTAAAAGGTCAACAGAAATTCTTTCGTTTGTGCCGTGCGTGCACAGAAGAAGCTCAGTTGAAAGCTTAAAGGGAGCATAACGGTAAATGTTTTTGCAGATAGGCTCATAGTTATAAGCATCTGTGCCGCCCATAACAAGATAGGGAGCAACAATAGCATTGGGCTCGATAGCTCTGGAAAGCTCGCCGATGATTTTGTAAGCTCTTGAATCTGTAGGTGAGAACGACGAAGCCTCTTTTGAGTTGAGGACATTGATTTCGATATCCTTATTTTTGCATACCTTGCGGATATGGTCCACGATATTCTGCTTTGTTGTACCGGGCATAGCTCTGAAGTTGACTGTAATAGCTGCCCTCTGAGGAAGCACATTAGCCGCAGGGCTGCCCTGAGCCATTGTTACAGCTGTTGTGGTGCGTACGAGACAGGCTGAAAAAGGAATTTTCTTTGCAACTTCAAGGATAACGGGATAGAGCAGGGGAAGATTGCAGGTGATAAGTCTTGCAGGATATGTGCATTCTCTGCCGATTGAATCAAAGAGCATCTTCATGCTGTCGTTGAGATATGCCTTGAACTGATTTTTTTCAAGGTCTTTGATTACATCTGCAATC
>JAGBSR010000064.1 GCA_017631745.1 Clostridia bacterium
AGCTTTATAACACTTACAAGTGTGAGGGTCTGCCGGCAGGTCCTATCACCAACCCCGGTCTTGCTGCCATTGAGGTTGCCTTGTACCCTGCCGAAACTGATTATTATTACTTTGTGACGGATAGTGATTGGAATTATTATTACAGCTCTACTTATGCACAGCACAGTGCCAAGTGCCGAGAGCTGGGACTGATGTAAATATGAGCGAGAGGAATTGACCACAAAAAACTCACATTACCCTTGCAAATCACAAGAATACAAAACCTAAACCTTAATAAAAACAGAATCGGCGGGCAGGAACTTTCCTACTCGCTGTTTCTTCGTCGCAATTCTGCACTTTGCATTTTACATTCTGCATTTATTTTGTTGCAGGGCTACGCCCCGCACCCCGCAAGCTTTTCGAAAAAGTTTGACAAAAGCCTTGTTAATTTTTTAAAATAATATATACTATAACTGTAGTAAATAAAATTTCCCATTTTATTTTTCAGGAGGATTATTATGGACAAAATCATTGCATTTTTCATGGCGATTATTGCTTTCTTTATGAACCTTTTCGGAATTTCTCCCGTAAAGTATGATAAGTATACCAATCTTTCTTACGGCAGCGATAAAAATCAGGTGCTTGATTTATACCTTCCGCAAGATGATAAAGACGACGTTGCTTTGATGCTCTACATTCACGGTGGCAGTTGGAGCGGCGGTGATAAATCAGATTATAATGATTTCTGCAAGACTACAACCGGTAACTACGGCTATGCTTCCGCAACAATGAATTACCGCCTTCTGACAACAAAGGGTGATGTAACATATAAGAATATGCTTGACGATATTGATTCAGCAATCAACTATATTATCAACACTGCCGCAAAAAAAGGCACCGAGATAACTCAGATAGGCATTGCAGGTGCTTCTGCCGGCGGACATCTCGCTTTACTTTATACCTATACCCACTATAATCAGTCAAAAGTTCCCATTAAATTCTGCATAAGCAAGGTAGGCCCCTCCGACTTTACAGACACTGCCTTTTTTGCTGAAAATATGGATAATTCCTTTGACAGATACGCTCTTATCTCTTCACTCATAGGAGAAACCGTAACCAAAGATAATTTCACTGCAATGACAGCTTCACTCAGCGCTGCATCACCGATTTCTTATGTCACATCTGACGTCCCCCCTACTCTTATGGCGTACGGTCAAAAGGATACTCTTGTTCCTTTCTCAAACGGAACTGCCCTTCATAATGCTTTAAAGACAGCGGGAGTTCCCTGTGACTTCTATGATTTCCCCAATTCAGGGCACGACCTTATGGGCGACCCAAGCATAAGCGATGCATATGTAGGTGCAATCGCTAACTATGCAAAAACTTATTTCGGATATTAAAATAACTTTGATCACAACCATCGGATCTTGTAAGACCCGGTGGTCTTTCTATGTCTTTTTTTCAAGTATGACTGAGATCAATTTCAATACCTTTTAGTAACAACAAAAAAGGCGGGCAGGGATTTTCCTACTCGCCTTTGCTTTTGTCGCAATTCTGTATTCTGCACTCTGAATTCTGCATTCAGAAGTGGCAGGGCTCCGCCCTCTTCCTCTTGCGGTTCCCAAAATTGCTTACCGGCTTGGAGCGCCGAGCACTTTTGACCGTTGCGCCATCGTCACCTTGTTTAATCCGCCACAGGCGGTGCTTCGGCGACGATGCCCCACAAGCTTTTTAAAAAGCTTGACCAAAACTTTCCTCATTCAAATAAATTTACACTCATATATCTTTCGCCGCTGTCAGGCAAAAGCACAACAATCTTCTTGCCCTCATTCTCAGCTCTCTCGGCAATCTCCTTTGCCGCCATAAGCGCAGCACCAGAAGAAATACCAACAAGAAGTCCCTCACTCTTGGCAAAAGCCTTACTCATAGCGAAAGCATCTTCAGTCTTAACCGTCAGCACCTCATCGATGACACTCATATCAAGGTTGTCAGGGATAAAGTTCGCACCGATGCCTTGAATGCCGTGAGGCCCTGCAGTGCCCTTTGTAATAAGAGGTGAATCAAAAGGCTCAACACCGATAACCTTCACATCGGGATTTTTGCTTTTGAGATATTTACCCGTACCGCTGACAGTACCGCCTGTACCGATACAGGCAACAAAAATATCAACCTCACCCTCGGTGTCATCCCAGATTTCCTTACCCGTTGTCAGCACGTGACTGTCGGGGTTATCGGGGTTATCAAACTGCGAGGGAATAAATGAGTTGGGTGTGGTCTGCTGTAACTCCTTTGCTTTTTCAATGGAGCCAAGCATACCCTTAGCGCCCTCAGTGAGTACAATCTCAGCACCGTAAGCCTTAAGAAGCTTCTGTCTTTCCACACTCATAGTCTCGGGCATAACAAGCACAGCCTTATAACCAAGTGACACTGCCGCTGCGGCAAGTCCGATACCTGTATTACCGCTTGTGGGTTCAATTATAGTTGCACCCTCTCTGATGAGACCTTTTTCTTTTGCTTTGAGCAGCATATTAACTGCAACTCTGTCTTTAACCGAGCCGGCAGGATTAAAACATTCAAGCTTAGCAAAAATTTCAGCAGAAATATCCTGAGCCTTTTTAAAGCAGTCCGCCTTGAGAAGCGGAGTATTGCCGACAAGTTCGGCAAAATTTCTGTAAATCATTCTATCACCCTAAAATCAATCATTTGAGAGAAGCTTTGTAAGCTCGTCCATAAAGGTGTTGATATCCTTGAACTGACGGTATACACTTGCAAAGCGCACATAAGCAACCTCGTCGAGCTCCTTGAGCTTAGTCATAACAAGCTCACCGATATGTACTGATGTAACCTCTCTGTCAAGAGAATTCTGAAGCTCTGTTTCAATATCGGTTACAACCTTTTCGAGCTGATCGATTGAAACAGGTCTCTTTTCGCAGGCTCTGAGCATACCGTTAAAGAGCTTGACTCTGTCGAATGCCTGACGTGACTTATCTTTCTTTACTACCACGATGGGTACACTTTCAATTATCTCATAGGTTGTGAATCTCTTTGCGCAAGCGATGCACTCTCTTCTGCGACGGATTTTTTCACCATCGTCAGTAGGTCTTGAGTCGATTACCTTGCTTTCTTCATAACCGCAAAAAGGACACTTCATATTATTTTACCTCTCTTTATATTATTTTATCTTTTTATATTTAAGCTCTGCATTATATTTTCAAGATACTTTGCAGAATTTATGATATCCTCTATTCCGTCGAAGCCGTCGGAATACAGTTCTATTATATACTTACCCTTGTAGTTTATACCCTCAAGCTCAGTGAAAAGCTTTCCGAAATCAAAGAGCCCTTTTTCACTCGGCGGTGCACACTGACTATTTTGTGTGCAGTCACTCAGATGCACGTGGATAATATTTTCACCCACCGCTCTGATAAATTCCTCAGGCAGCACCCCTGCCTTTCTTGCCTGCTTTACATCAAGCACCATTTTGAAATTCTCTTTGCCGTAATCTTTAAGCAGTGTCATAAACTCAGGTCTTGCACCCGAAAAATCCACCACATTTTCGTGAGCCATATAACAGCCGAAGGTCATTGCAATTTCATTAAGCCGTGTAAATCTCTCAGCATATTCTTCTTTTGTTATATCATATTTAAATTTTGCACCGTGCATTATGGCAAACTTGGCACCAAGCTCCGCGGCCGCAGCGAAAAAACGCTTGTAATTCTCACACGCGTCCACATAACGGCGGTAATAATTTGAAAAGAAGTTATACCCCTCGCCGAAAGACTCATAAGGGTGCACCGAAGTGACATTGACACCGTATCTGTCTTTGATAGCCTTGAGCTGTTTAACAAAAGAGGCATTTGTTTCCGAAGGTGAGTTGAAAAATATTTCAATATCCCTGAAGCCGTTTTCGCAAAGAAGCTGAAAAGACTTCTCAGTTTCCATAGGATAAAAGCAGGCTGACGATGCGCCTATATTCATTTTTGCCTCACCTGCCTCGAAAGTAGTATATTTGGTATATATTATATCAAATTTAATATAAAAATACAACCTTTTGTGCTTTAAAAAAAGCAGGATACCGCAGATAATTTCTGCTGTACCCTGCCGTATAAAATTTAATCAGCTTGCCTGTGCAAGTCTTTCAGCTTCTTTTACATTTTCAGTGTTGCCGTATTGCTCTGCAATTTCATATGCGGTTTTGCCTGCAGCATCCTTCATAGTAAGCTCGAAGCCTTTATCTAAAAACGCCTTTATTGCCTCACTCTCACCGAAAGCCGCCGTAAAGAAAAATGCAAGCTTCTGACCGTAGGTTTTAAAAAACATTCTCTTGCCGCTTAACTCGTCTATTACTCCCTGAGTGTTGCCGAGAATTGCATTTTCAAGAAGAGGGTCAAGACCCGTTGTACCAAAGGAAGCCTTTGTAGCTTCGGCAATAGACTTTATGGCTGTATATGAAAGCTCCTGAGCGTACTCAACTGCAAAGGTGATAATATCTTTGCTCAGAAGAAGCGAATTTGTAATAAGGCTTTCAATCAGCTGTTCATCACCAACAGATATTGCATCCTTGAGAGGATTAAAGGCCTGAATGCCCGAGACCTGAGTTGTTTCGGTCGTGGTGGTAGTATCTTCATATTTAGGCACGCTCAGCTCATTGAAGGCAATTAAGCCCACAGCTACCGCAAGTACCAGTGCCACCGCCATAAACATAACCTTGAATATAGGATGAATTCTTGTCCCTGACTCTTCGATGACTACGGGGCCATTTGTGTTTACAGGCTCGCTCTCAGGCTCTCGCGTGTACTCCTCAGCACTCTGATAATTCTGAGGTGATTCTTCCTCTTCTTCATACTCAATATCCTGTGATTCCTGAACCTGCTGTGTGAATTCTTCGGGATAAATCTCTCTTAAAACCTGAGCCTTTATTCTCTCTGCAAATTCTTCATCCCTGTCAGGCTCTATATTCCCGAGAATTTCGTCCATCTTTTCCACAGTCAAATCGGGGAAAGCTGTCTCACCGTCGCTATTGAGTGTGCAACGAAGATTCACCGCACGGCGTCTAACAATAACACCGAGGTAGCCTTTTATACCGGCACGGGAAATATCGACATCATCAATGTTGTTATAAAAAGCAACAAAGGAATCCGTTATGCAGTCTTCAACATCCTTTTCTGAGCCTACACCGCGAAGCACATTATATGCCACACCGTATAAAAGCTCTGCATATGTATCAACAAGTGCCGCAACGCCCGAAGCCTCATCGGAATATATGCTCTCGAGAAGCTCATTATCTGTCATAGTCCCACAACCTTTCGATTTTTATATATAATCATAAAGTAAAATTAACATTAAACTGTGTCTGAATTTTTAAAGTGACAGCAAAGCTCATGTGTCTGCTGTCACTTTTTTACATTTTAAAGATAATGCCTGCCACTGCCGATAAAGCGATAAGTGCAATAGGATGCAACTTTTTGAATTTAGTGGCAAGGAAAAACACCAAAGCAGAAAGAATTATGCTTTTATAATCAATGGCCATAAGGAAGTTTCCGCCCTGTGCCATCGCTTCGCTGTTATAAAAAGCAATCTTTGCAACGCCGAGCCAGGCTGCAGCGATAAGACCTACACTTGCTGCACGAAGACCGTAGAAAGCATACTCAACATATTTGGAGTCGCGGAATTTCATCAGCATTCTTGAGACTATCATTATAACTATAACGCAAGGGGTTACCTCGCCGAGACTTGCAACAATACTGCCCAGGACACCGAAGGGTGCACCGAGCTCACTGCCTACCTGATAGCCGATATAGGTTGCCATATTTATACCGATGGGCCCGGGTGTCGACTCTGAGATTGCCACCATATTGGAAATATCCATAGCATCAAACCAGCCCGTTGTCTCTCCCATTGCAGTCAGGAAAGGCAAAGTAGCAAGTCCGCCGCCCACAGAGAAAAGTCCCACCACAAAAAATCTTGCAAAAAGTTCGAGGAAAATCATCATTTTTTCTTTTCCTCCTTTGGCTTTCTGATGCCTGCAGAGTTAAGCACAAGACCGCAAACACCTGCGGTAACAACAAAAATCACGGGAGACAAATCGGTAAAAAAGGATAACGCCGCAACTGCCAGGAATATTATCACTGCGAAAATATCCACAAGGCTTTTCTTTGCGATTTTCCACATTGCACTGAGAATAAGTGCAACAACTGCGGCGCGTATACCCGAAAATGCCCACTGCACAACCACGTAATCCTGAACACCGCTGACAAATGCGGCAATGATGCCCACAATTATAATTGACGGAGTAATCATACCGAGAGTTGCAAAG
>JAGBSR010000007.1 GCA_017631745.1 Clostridia bacterium
ACACATACTTGTTCAGCTTGTGGAGACGAATATAAAGACAATTATGTTGATGCCCTTGAACATAAATGGACAGATGCAAATTGTACAACACCTAAAACCAGTTCAGTATGCGGTGCAACAGAAGGCGAAGCACTCGGACATACCTACGGCGACCTGAAAGCAGAAGTTCCTGCTACATGTTCAACCGAAGGTACAAAGGAACACTATCATTGTGATAAGTGTGGTAAAAACTTCGATGCAGACAAGAACGAGCTTGACAGTATTGTAATTCCTACTAACGATAACCATAATTACAACACTGAGGATAAATCAGATCTTACTCGTCCTGTACAGAATGCTGACGGTACATGGACAAAGGGCTATTACACCTACAAATGTACTCGCAATCCTAATCACACAACAAAAACAGAAGAGATTGACAGAGCAAACTACGATGCCTATGATTCAGTAGTTACAAACCTCAACGAGCTTCTGAAGATCGATATTACCCCTGACGCAAGAACTGCAATCGAAGCTGCTCTCGTAGCTAATGCGATTGATGATAATCTTATAGCAACAGCAGAAGAACAGGCAGAAGTTAATGCAGCAGTACAAGCACTTCAAAAAGTGTTTGAAGACAATCAGGGTTCAATCCAGACTTATACAGTTACATTTGTTGTTGATGGTAAAACTGTAAAGACTGAGACTGTTATCAGCGGTAAGGCAGCAACAGCTCCTTTGGCAACTCCCGAAAAAGCATATGATGCAACCTACCACTACGAGTTTGATGGTTGGGATAAAGATTTCTCGAAGATAACATCAGATCTTACAGTTACAGCTAAGTTTAAAGGTGTAGCACACATTTATGTATATGCTGAAGGTAACGGTACAAGCCACGGCGTAACTTGTCAGAATGTCGATTGTAGTTATACTGCAACAGAAAATTGCTCAGGTGGCACAGCAACATGTACAGCTCCTGCAACATGCTCAATATGTAATACTGCTTACGGTGATAAGCTCGGACACAACTGGGGCGAGTGGACAACCACAACAGCAGCAACATGTACAGCAGACGGTGAAGAAAGAAGAGACTGTGGCAGATGCGATGCATTTGAAACAAATGTACTTACACAGCTCGGTCACAACTACGAATCAGTAGTAACAGCACCCACTTGTACAGATAAGGGTTACACAACATATACTTGTTCAGAATGTAAAGATGAATATGTTGATACATATGTAGATGAACTCGATCATGCTTATACAGTATTTGTTAAAACAATTGCACCCACTTGCACAAATGAAGGTTATGATGTATACAAGTGTGCAACTTGCGATGATACAACAAACCTTAACACTAAACCTGCTGCACATACATCAGACAAAACATATGTAGACGGTTATGTTGCAGCAACCTGTAAATCAGTTGGTGCAACAGGCGATACAAAGTATGAGTGCTGTAATGCAGTTAAGGTTGCAAGCACAGAAATTCCCATGAAATCTCATTCATATACAGGCTCTGTTAAGTCAAACGGCAACGGAAAAGAGGCTACACACTCATTCAAGTGTGTAAACGGCTGTAACGAATACGGCGGAGCAGTTGCTCACACCTGGGATAACGGTGTTGCATCAGGTTCAAGCTGCTCAAGCGGCGGTATTATCACTTATACCTGTACAGTAAGCGGTTGCGCAGCAACCTATACAGAAACAGTCGGAACAGTCGGCCACAAGGGTAACTATAACGGCGGTATCTATATCGCTCCCACCTGTACAACAAACGGTATCGACATAAAGGTCTGTGAGGTTTGTCATACTGAGTACGATAAAACTATCCTCAGTGCAACAGGTCACTACTACAGCGATGCTAAGGTTGTGGTTGTTGATCCTACCTGTACAGCAAAGGGTTATAAGTATAATGTTTGCGTATATTGCGGCTTTGAAGATATTGCTAATAAGACAGAGTTCGGCAATGCATCAGGACATTATCTCTTTATTCAGGAGGGCTATGATGCAACATGTACCGAAACCGGTCTTACTGAGTATACTTACTGTTTAAGAGATAACTGTGATTATAAGAAGCATGCTCAAATTATTCCTGCTAAGGGTCACAGAGACGACGGCAAAGGCAAATGTATCGATTGCGACAGCCTCTTCTACGGAAACGGCTCAAAGCTTTGCACATGCATATGCCATAAGGATTCATTCCTCGCAAAGATCGTTTACAAGATTCTCTACTTCTTCTGGGATCTCTTTGGTATCAATAAGACTTGCGAATGCGGTTTAAAGCATAAATAATCTTATAACTAAAAGTAAAAAACCTCCCGAATTCCGGGAGGTTTTGCTTTTTGCATATAAGGCAATTTATTCTGTTTGTGTATCATTTGACCTTGAACCGTTGACTGATAACTGCGGTTTATGGTAAGATTTATATATCAAGACAAAGGAGATTTTACATATGATGGTTATAATTGCTTTTCTTTCGGATGTGGTCTATTTCGTAAAGAAATTCTTTGAAGACGCATTTGCTAAGTTTTAAAGTGAATTGCATAAAATATAAAGCAGCTATTCCCTATGGAATAACTGCTTTTTTTATCAGTGTCTTGTTTCATCGGAGTATTTTTCGCAGAAACGAGCTACAAATGAAGGCTCTTCATCGCCTGCGTACAGATGGCTTAAATCGCCGTATTGAAGGCAGGTGAATATAGCGGCACCCTTTTCCCTTTCCTGGGTGACAAGACGCGTCACAGAGGAGGGCAGAGCCACAAAATTATGCCACATTACCATAGGCGAGATGCCGAAAATATGCGAGAGTATAACTGACTCCACGCCGAAGTGGCAAAAGAGCACGATGGTGTCGGAGTTTTCTTCTTTAACTTGGTAGAGCTTACCTTTATGCACATAGCCGTGTTTGGCGAGAAGCTCATCTATGCCGTCGCAAACCTCTTTGTAGTGGCGCTTGACATCACCTTTTTTCATAAGGGGCACCTTTAACCAGTCTTCATAGCTATAGTACTCCTTATAGGCTGTCCAATAAGAGGGGAGTCTGTCCCAACAGCAGGTTTTGCCGAAAAGACCCTTCTTTACGGTTCCTTTGAATTCCTGAAGCCAAGGGAGAGTTTCAGCCTGACGGTTAAGTCTTGTAAGAGTATAGTCGGCTGTCTTCTGAGCTCTGCCGAGAGGTGAGCAGTAGAAGGCCTTGATATCGAGCTTGCATAATCTGTCGGCTAATAATCGTGCTTCTTTGATGCCCTTGTCGGTTATGCTGTCGTGGGCGTAGTCAGGGTCGGCGTGTCTTACAATCAATATCTCCATAACAGAAGCTCCTTTCACTGTGCTTGTCAAGCTGATTATATCATTACGGTAAAATAAAATCAACTCCCACTGAAGGAAGTTGATAAGCTGTTTTACTGTGCTGCAGGTACTGCGATTTCTGTGCTGCCGGTATTGATAACGCCGATATAGCTTTTGCCTGCATTAACCTTGAGTTCACTGCCTGTTTCGTCAAAGAAAAGGATGTTGCTGTCTTCGCTGCCTTTGACCCAGGTGATTTTCTGAGCCTTGCCCATTGAGATGTAATAACCGGTACCGCCTGTCCAGTCAACCTCCATAAGTGAGCCGCCCTTGTAGTTTTTGATCTCGGTTTCGAGAGCGAATACATTGGTGAAGTTGAGCTGCTTGTCGTTTGAAGAATCTATATGAGCTTTGCCGCAATGTGTCTTGTAATAGGTCTTTGTATCTGAATTGTAGGTGAAAGTACTGTAGTATGATCTTGAGAAATTGAAGGAGATTTCCTTAGCTTCAATAGTACCTGCAGCCTCTGAGGCGTCTTCGTTTCTGAAGTTGAATGCGCGGTAATCTGAGCCGTAGCGTGAAGATGTTTCGATGGAGTTTTTATTCAGAAGCTCAGGGATGTTTTTACCGTCAACATATGCTGTGTGCTCGCGGCTGTAAGTTTTAAGTCTTTCGCTGTCTCTGCCGAAAACGAGAGCATCGGGAGTCTGATTGCCGTCAAAATAGTCGATACCGATTCTCTTGAGGGTGGGAGTTGCAAGACTTTCGTTACTGCCGAAGCAGAAGTAAACTGCATCATAGCCGTGAGCGAAAATGGGGAAGTAGTATCTGCAGCTTCTTACGGAGCAGACCTTTGGTACCTTTGTATAATCGCCGTAAAGAGCCATCATTCTTGTGATGCCGCCCTCTACGAGTACCTCATAGATAATGTCAGCTTTATATATGCCGTATTGGGGAAGAGCGGCCTTGATATTGTTTATCATAATTGCAACGGGTCGCTTGCCTACAGCTTCTTCAGAGAGCCCTGAAAGGCCTGTGAGAGTGTTGTAATAAACAGGTGGGGGAGCCTCGGTAGTAGTAACCTCGGTTGTGGTGGTAGTGGTGGTTTCCTCTTCCTGAGATGAGCCCATGCAGCCTGTGAGAATAAATGTGAGACAAAGAGCGAAAATAATTGTGGTGATAAGATGCTTTTTCTTCATAATATTTGTCCTTTCAAGGGGGATTGACTATAATTAAGTATAACACTCTTTAAACTATATTTCAACAAAAAAAGCCATCTTTAAACAAAGTTTAACAAAAAATACAGCCGCTTGGTTAAACGGCTGTAAAAGATAGGTTATCTGCCAATGAAATTGAAAAGGTTAAATCTTGCAATGAAAACTCTGATCATAAGCACAAGTCTGTCAACAATATTTTTGGGCCATGAGATTTTGATGTTGTAGATTTCGCCTGTATCTGCATCAACATAGCACTCATTTCTTTCAAAAACATCTTCGCAGAAAAGGAAATGATAAGCAACGCTGCCCTCGTAGTTAACGGTTTCTTTTGTGAGTACAACAACCTTAGCGGAGTTTGCACCGAAAGCTTCAATTGCATAATCGAGAGCCTCAGCCTGAGTAAGAGGATTGAAAGGTGAAACTGTGCTAGCAAGATAGTCTGCTGTTCTGTCAAGTACTTCGCCGTCTTTTGAGACATAGCAGACAAAGGTAACAACCTTGTTGCTATCAAGTACAACAGTTGAGATTACTTTATAAGCTTCGGTGTACTCGTATACATCTTCATAAACAATTGAAGTCTGATTTTTAAATGAGAGATACTCAAGGGCGATTTCTTCTGCCTTATCTTTTGAAATTTCTTCGATTGTGTCAACGGCAAAAGCGAAAGATGCCGCTGAAAAAGTAAGCATAAGAGCGAGGATAAGCGAAAGAGCTTTCTTAAATGTTTTTTTCATAGTTTTAACCGCCTTTACATTTTTAACAATCTGTAAATACATAATACAAGAAAAATGCCGAAACATATTTCTCAAAAAGAAGTTTCGGCATAAATTTTTACTGCATTGCAACAGCTGTATTATTTTGTCATTTTTTCCTGTTTTACCTTGTGGTCGATGATGTGTCTTGATGCGAGCTCACGGTGTACCTCTTCCATTGAAATACCCATTTCATTCATAAGCACCATCACATGATAAGCAAGGTCCGCGATTTCATAGATGGTTTCTGCCTTGTCGTCAGCCTTTGCGGCGATGATAACCTCTGTACATTCTTCGCCGACTTTCTTAAGGATTTTGTCAATACCCTTCTGGAAAAGATATGTAGTATATGAACCCTCGGGGAGAGTTTCTTTTCTGCCCTTGAGAAGATCGTAAAGGCCCTCGAGTGAGAACTCAGCAAGGCTCTCGCTCTGAAATACGGGGTTTGTAAAGCAGGAGTCTGTGCCCTTGTGGCAGGCAGGGCCATCTTTTTCAACTACAACTGTCAGTGCGTCCATATCGCAGTCGGCTGTGATTGATACGATGTGTTGATAGTTTTTGCTTGTGTCACCCTTGAGCCAAAGCTCCTGGCGTGAGCGTGAATAAAAGCAGGTAAGCTCTTTTTCAAGAGAAATTTCAAGGCTCTCACGGTTCATATAAGCGAGAGTGAGAACCTTTTTAGTTATTGAGTCAACGACGATAGCAGGGATGAGACCCTTTTCGTCGAACTTAAGCTGATTAATATCAAAATCTATCATAGTTTATAACCTCACATTAATGTTGTTTTCTTTAAGAAGCTTCTTCAGGTCTTTAATCTGAACTTCGCCGAAGTGGAAAATTGAAGCTGCAAGACCGGCGTCAATGTCGGGAATCTCATTAAAGAGTGTGACAAAGTCCTGAGCCGATCCTGCACCGCCTGATGCGATTACGGGCACATTAACAGCCTCGCATACAGCCTTGAGCATCTCAATGTCAAAGCCTTTTTTCACGCCGTCGGTGTCTATGGAGTTGACAACAACTTCGCCTGCGCCCATATCAACACAGCGCTTAATCCAGGAGATAGCCTCCATACCTGTGTCTTCTCTGCCTCCCTTTGCAAAAACGTGAAAAACACCGTCAACACGCTTAATGTCGCAGGAGATAACCACACACTGATTACCATAGAGACGAGCCGCCTGACTTATAAGGTCGGGGTTTCTGATAGCACCTGAGTTTACGCTGACTTTGTCGGCACCGCATTTGAGCACTCTGTCAAAGTCTTCCACGGTATTGATGCCACCACCTACAGTGAGGGGAATGAATATCTTTGAAGCGACTTCCTTGAGTATATCGGTGAAAAGGGCTCTGCCCTCAGCACTTGCAGTTATATCGTAGAATACAAGCTCATCTGCACCGCATTGGCTATAAAACTCACCGAGCTCAACAGGTGACGATACATCGTTGAGGTTCTGGAAGTTAGTGCCCTTAACAACTCTGCCGTCTCTTACATCGAGGCAGGGGATAATTCTTTTTGTAATCATTTTGCCACCTCAACTGCTTCTTTTAAATCTACGGCACCGATGTAATAAGCCTTGCCTAAGATTGCACCATAAAGGTTCATATCCTTGAGAGCCTTTATGTCGTCAATGCTTGACACACCGCCTGAAGCCACAATGTCCATTGTGTACTTCTCGGAAAGCTCTTTGTAAAGTTCGCGGTTTGTGCCCTGCATAGCGCCGTCTTTTGAAATGTCGGTGCAGATAACAGTTTTAACACCGATATCAGAAAGGTGCTTGAAAAACTCGTCAGCTGTAAGTGCGCTCTTTTCAGTCCAGCCCTTGATGGCAACATAGCCGTCTTTCAGGTCAACACCAACTGCGATGGCATCCTTATATTTCTCAACCATCTTGCAAAGAAACTCGTCATCTGTTACGGCAGCAGTACCGAGAATGACTCTGTCAACACCGATGTCGATATATTTCTGCACAGTTTCTTCGTTGCGGATACCTCCGCCGATTTCTACCTTAAGGTCGGTGTAATCCACAACCTTGCGCACTTCATCAATGTTGGGAGTTGTGCCGTTTTTAGCACCCTCAAGGTCAACCATATGTATAAATGTTGCACCGCATTCCTGAAACTTCTTCGCGATTTCGATAGGGTTATTGCTATAAACTGTCATTTCGTTATAGTCGCCCTTATAAAGGCGAACGGCTTTTTTATCGTATAAATCAATAGCGGGTAAAATAAGCATATCAGTTTTCTCCTATCTCGCAAAATCCTCTGAGAATGTTAAGACCTACATCACCGCTTTTTTCAGGGTGGAACTGACAGGCATAGATGTTGTCTTTCCATACGCAGGCGGTGAAGTCTATTCCGTATTCTGCCGAAGCGGCACACTCTGCGATGTTTTTTTCAGCGAAGTATGAATGTACGAAATACACGTGGTCGCCGTCTTTTATATATTTGAAAAGAGGACAGTCGTTCTTTTGTAGCTTAAGAGCATTCCAGCCGATATGAGGAATTTTAAGCTCTTTGTCGAGCTTGCCCTCAAAGGCGAGAATGTCAGCATCAATAAGACCTAAGCCCTCGTGACAGCCGTATTCGTAGCTGTGCTTGAAAAGAAGCTGCATACCAAGGCAAATGCCCATAAGAGGCTTGCCCTTAGCTGTTTCTTCTAAAACAATTTTGTCAAGTCCGCTGTCTCTGAGCTTTTTAGCCGCATCCTCAAAAGCACCCACACCGGGGAGTATAATTTTATCGGCGCGTCTTATGGTGTCAATATCCTTGGTGATAACGGCATCGGCGCCGATAGCCTTGAATGACGACACAAGGGAAAATAGATTTCCTACGCCGTAGTCAATAATTGCAATCATTAAAGTACTCCTTTTGTTGAGGGAATTTTATCCTTGTTCTTTTCGTCGATAGCAACTGCAGCTTTCATTGTGCGAGCAAAGCTTTTGAATGTACCCTCGATAATGTGGTGTGAATTATAGCCTGCGAGCTGTTTTAAGTGAAGAGTAACACCTGCGTGACGGACAAATGCCTCGAAGAATTCTCTTGTGAGCTCTGTATCAAAGTCGCCGACCTTTTCGGTAGGGATAGCTAAATCATAACCGAGATAGCTTCTGCCTGAGATATCAACAGCTGTGAGGATAAGGCTTTCGTCCATAGGCAGGATGAAACTGCCGTAGCGGGTGATGCCTTTCATATCGCCGAGAGCCTTTTTAAACGCGTCACCAAGGCAGATAGCGATATCTTCTGCTGTGTGATGATAGTCAACCTGAGTGTCTCCGATGCATTTAACATCAAGGTCAAATGAGCCGTGACGACTAAAAAGTGTCAGCATATGGTCAAGAAAACCGCAGCCTGTGTCAATTGCTCCTTTGCCTTCGCCGTCTAAACATAAAGTGAGGGTGATGTCTGTTTCTGCAGTTTTTCTGATAATTTCAGCCTGTCTCATACTTTATGCTCCTTTCACAATCTTTTTCATTGTATCAACAAAGGTCTTCATTTCTTCTTCCGAGCCGATGGTGATACGGTTATAGTCTTTGATTTTTTCGTCTGTAAAGTGTCTTACAAGTATGCCATTTTCACGAAGCAGGGTATAAATATCCATACCGCTGATGCTTTCGTGCTTGGCAAAGATGAAGTTTGCCTTTGAGTCGAGGACTTCAAAGCCGATTTCGCGAAGTGCCTTTGTGACAAACTTGCGGGTATCGCAGATTTTCTTGCAGTTAGCCATATAATAGCTGTTTTCGTTCATTGCGGCTGTACCGGCAATCTGTGTGAGTCGGTTGATGTTGTATGGGTTGGTGGAATACTTGATTTTTTCGAGATCCTTGATAAGCTCTTCATTTGCAAAGCAATAACCGAGTCTCGCACCTGCAAGGCTGTAGGACTTTGAGAAAGTACGGCAGACAATAAGGTTGTCGTATTTCTTTGTAAGCTCATAGCAGGAAGTGCCGCCGAAATCGACATAAGCTTCGTCGATGAGCACTACATTATCTTTGTTTGACTTGATGATTTCTTCTATCACATCAAGACCGAGTTCAATGCCTGTTGGAGCATTGGGGTTAGCAATAACGGTGAATTTGCCCGTATTTATAAACTTGTTTTTATCAATGGTGAAATCTTCCTCAAGGGGAATCATTGTCTTTTCTATGCCGTAAAGGTCACAGAAAACCTTGTAGAAACCATAGGTGATTTCGGGGAAAACAGCACCGTTTATCTTGCCGTAAACCATAAAGGCAAAGTTAAGAATTTCATCTGAGCCGTTGGATACGAATACATTTTTATCTTCAACACCGTAAACCTCGGCAATAGCCTTTTTTACCTTACTGCTCTCAGGGTCGCTATAAAGTCTGAGGTCTGAGACCTCGGCAGAGTCCACAGCGGAAATAACCGCAGGTGAGGGAGGGTAGGGTGACTCGTTGGTGTTGAGCTTTATGTATTTTTTATCCTTGGGCTGTTCACCTGGCACATACTCTTTGAGAGTTGAATATGCACCGTCTATATATTTACTCATAAATTATTCCTCAAATCTGATAGTTGCGCTCTTGCCGTGAGCTGTGAGCCCCTCTTTGTTTGCAAAGAAAGCAACGTCTTCATAAACTTCTTTAAGTGCGTTTTCGGTGTAGTATGTAAACTGTGACTTTTTCACGAAATCGTCAACGCCGAGAGCACTTGAAAATCTTGCAGTACCGCTTGTGGGAAGGGTGTGGTTGGGGCCTGCATAATAGTCACCGAGAGCTTCGGGGCAATATCTGCCCATAAAGATTGAGCCTGCATGCTTAATGCTGTCGAGATAATCAAAAGGATTATCAAGGCAAAGCTCAAGGTGCTCGGGAGCAATTTCATTGGCAATATCAATACCTGCCATAATGTTGTCAGCAACGATGATTTTGCCGTTGTTGTCGATTGAAGCTCTTGCTATTTCAGCTCTTTCAAGCATAGGTATCTGATTTTCGAGGGACGCTGAAACTTTCTGAGCAAGCTCCATACTGTCTGTTACGAGTACTGCTGATGCATTCTTATCGTGCTCAGCCTGAGAGAGAAGATCGGCTGCCACAAAGTCGGGATTTGATTTGCCGTCTGCAAGAACAAGGATTTCACTGGGACCTGCAATCATATCAATTGATACCATGCCGAAAACCTGACGCTTAGCTTCTGCTACGAAAGCATTGCCGGGACCTACGATTTTATCAACCTTGGGTACTGTCTCTGTGCCGAAAGC
>JAGBSR010000065.1 GCA_017631745.1 Clostridia bacterium
GCTATGACAAAAGAGGTGAGTCCTGGTGAGATATTATGAAGTCAGCGGTATGTCCTGTGCGGCCTGCAGTGCAAGAGTAGAAAAGGCAGTGGGCACACTTGAGGGCGTGGACAATTGCTCTGTGAATCTGCTGACAAATTCTATGGCTGTTGAGGGCAGTGCAGACGACAACACAATAATAAGTGCCGTTGAAAAAGCAGGCTACGGTGCGAAAATAAAGGGTGGTAGTACACCTGACAAAAATAAAGAGGATGAGCTGAAAGACACTCAGACACCTGCACTTATAAAAAGGCTCGTGTTTTCGTCGGTGTTTCTTCTGGTTCTGATGTATTTTTCGATGGGTCACACTATGTTTTCCTTACCCTTGCCTGAGTTTTTTGAGGGAAACTATATAGCCAATGCTCTTGTGCAGATGCTGCTTTGCATCTGTGTTATGATAATCAATAAAAAGTTTTTTATCAGCGGTATAAAAGGTGTTATCAACAAAGCGCCCAATATGGATACACTTGTAGCTCTAGGCAGTGGAGCCTCGTTTTTATGGAGCGTGTATATAGTTTTCACTATGACCCAGGGCCATGGGGCGCATCTTTTACATGAGCTTTATTTCGAGTCGGCGGCAATGATACTTACTCTCATTACTGTCGGCAAAGTTCTTGAAGCAAAAAGCAAGGGCAGAACTACAAACGCTCTCAAGTCGCTGATGGATTTAAGACCCAAAACAGCCCGCTTTATTATTGACGGTAAAGAGGTTACCGTATCGGCGCAGCAGGTGAAAAAAGGTGATGTTTTTGCTGTGTACCCGGGAGAGAGTATTCCTACAGACGGTGTGGTTATCGACGGCAGTAGTGCTGTAGATGAGTCGTCACTGACAGGCGAAAGCATCCCTGTGGAAAAACTGGCAGGTGATAAGGTTTCTGCTTCGACGGTGAATCAGTCGGGTGTGCTGAAATGTCAGGCAACTGCGGTAGGTGAGGATACGGCTATATCGCAGATAATCAGAATGGTCAGCGATGCGGCGGCAACAAAAGCACCCATTGCAAAAATAGCAGATAAGGTGTCAGGTATATTTGTGCCCGTGGTTATTGTTATTGCTCTTATTACGGCTGTTGTCTGGGTAATAGCAGGCCGAGAGGCGAGCTTTGTGCTTGCAAGAGCAATATCGGTGCTTGTTATAAGCTGTCCCTGCGCATTGGGTCTTGCGACTCCCGTTGCGATTATGGTATCAAGCGGTGTGGGAGCTAAAAACGGCATACTCTTTAAAACCGCTGAGGCCATAGAAAAATCGGGTAAAATTCAGATTGTTGCTCTTGATAAAACGGGCACTATAACAAAAGGTGAGCCCGAGGTAACTGATATTGTCTGCACTGAGGGCATAGGTGATGCTGAACTTATTTCTTATGCTTATTCACTTGAAAAGACAAGTGAGCACCCTCTTGCAAAAGCGGTTGTGAGATATGCTGAAGGTAAGAATGCAGGTCTCGTTTCAATTGCAGACTTCAAGGCAGTAGCCGGAAAAGGTGTTGAGGGTGAAGCGTCGGGTGAAAGATTTTACGGCGGAAATCTCAGCTATATTGAAAGTGTCTGCGAGGTATCGGATAAGATAAAAAGTGAAATAACAAGACTCTCTCTTGATGGTAAAACGCCATTGCTCTTTGCAAAAGGTGACAGACTTCTCGGTGCGGTTTTTGCTGCCGATGTTATAAAAGAAGACAGCGCTAAAGCAATCAGCGAGCTTAAAAATATGGGTATTCATGTGGTTATGCTCACAGGCGACAATGAAAACACCGCAAGGGTTATCGGTGCTCAGGCGGGTGTTGATGAGGTTATTGCGGGTGTGCTGCCTGACGGAAAAGAAAAGGTCATACGATCTTTGCAGAAAAAGGGCACGGTAGCAATGGTTGGTGACGGCATAAACGATGCTCCTGCTCTTACGAGGGCAGATATCGGCATAGCTATCGGTGCCGGCACGGACATTGCCATAGAGGCAGGCGATGTTGTGCTTATGAAAAGTCAGCTGAGTGATGTGCCTGCACTTCTTAGACTCAGCAGAAGCGCTCTGAAGATTATTCATCAGAATCTTTTCTGGGCGTTTTTCTACAACGCTCTGGGTATCCCTCTTGCGGCAGGCTTGTGGATTCCCATATTCGGCTGGACACTCAATCCTATGTTCGGTGCGGCGGCGATGAGCCTTTCGAGCTTTTGTGTAGTAAGCAATGCTCTCAGACTTAATCTTGTGAAAATCTATTCCTCAAAGCACGACAGAAAAATCAGAAAGAAAATAAAAACGGCGAGGGAAACACAAAACAAAGCCTTGACAGAAAAGGAAATGACAATCAGAGTTGAGGGCATGATGTGTGAGCACTGCGAAAAGAGAGTGCAGGACTGCCTTGAAGCTTTTGATGAGATAGAAACAGCCGAAGCTGATTTTAAAGGCGGCACAGTAAGGCTGACGGTAAAAGCTGAGATTGACCTTAAGAAAATCAAAAAGGCAATTTCTTCGGCAGGGTACAAAATGAAATAAAATCAGAGAAGCAGGAGTTTTCCCTGCTTCTTTTTGTGTGTTGTGCATTGACTTATATACGCATTTGGTATTATAATGATAAAAGACAAAAATGGAAATTTGTCTGAAAGGAGAGAAAATATGAAAAAACTTTATCTGGACACAAAAGAAAAAATCTACCGTGCTACCTCGATAATTTTTATCGTTCAGCTTTTCGGTGCTCTCGGTGCAGGATTTTTCTTCTTTGTGCAAAATATCATTCAGCAGTATCACATTTTAGGTCTTACCGGTGCTGAAAACGAGCCTACACTCTGGTTTATTCTTTTCTGGGCAACTGACTTCTTCTTCGTTGCTCTCGCAGTAATAGTGGCTTATCTTATAGCAGGCCTTCCCGCTCTTGCACCTGCAATGGCACTGTCGGTATATTTTGCGCACTTCACCTCTGCACCTGCGGACGCAATTAATACATACGCATTCTTCTTTGCGACTCCCGCAAACTACGAAAAAGCAACCTCTATCGGTTATATGGGTTATCTCATTATGGCGGTAATCCTCGGTCTGCTCATTAAGCTTCTCTATGCAGGCTGGACAAATCTCAAGCCTGTTATCGGCTCAAAGATTGATAAGCTTCTTAGTAAAATCAAAGCTATTCCCGATACTGTAAAGGGTCTTGAAATTATCGAGGGTGTTGACCTTATCGTTATGATTCTTATTCTTCCTGTGGCATCTGCGGCTATTACCTTTATGCTCACAAAATACGGTATTCAGGTACCCTTTGCGGCTCTCGCGGAAGCTTTGGGCAATACTCTTAACACTCTTGCTGAAAGCAATGTTATCGTTGCTGCTCTTATTATGGGTCTTATGGTGGGCTTCGACCTTATCGGCCCCGTATCTCTTGCCGCTTTCTCAGTAGCAACAGGAGCATATCTTGCAACAGGCAATGCTCAGCTTATTACTATTTACAGCGTTTGCTTTATTGCTACAGGCTGGACATCATTCTTCGGCATTCTTCTTTGCAAAATCTTCAAAAAGGGTAAGACCGATACCGATGATATGAACTTTGCTACCTCAGGTCCTATCAATGCTATATTTGAAAATATCAAGCTCACAACTGCATTCTCTATGCCTCTTGCCTGCAGAAGCCCATTTACCGTAATTCCCGGTCTTATGGCAGGCTCAGCATTGGGCGGTGTGCTCACAGCGGCTTTCGGCATTGTAAACAATGCTTATATTGACGGCACTCTTCCTGCATACACATCATCAAAATATACCTTTGCAGGAGCGGAGTATACTTTCAGAGAGCTTTTTGAAATGGGCGAGATTTATATGAGCTTTACCCTTCCTCTTCGCTCGGGTGATTGGCTCACCTGCAGACTTCCCCTTGCGGCTATAATTCTCGTTTGTGCAATATTCGGCGGATTTATAATTATGCTTCTCAAAGAGGGAGAATATCGCTTTATGTCAAAGAGAGGTCTCTTCTTCGAGCCTAAGGGAGACTTCGTATTAGAGATGCGCGA